>NZ_JAUSCH010000086.1 GCF_030651595.1 Candidatus Oleimmundimicrobium sp.
TTTTTGAGAAAATTTTAAATATTGGATTAAAATAATGCATTTAATGTGGTATAATATATTAAGTGTGATATGTAGGGTTGATAAATTTAATAAAACATAAATAAGCATAGGAGGTGAAAAAAATGAAAAAGATGTTAATTATGGCTTTAGTTGTGGTCTTTACTTTAAGCATGACGGTTGTTGCCTTTGGTTATGGCTATGACACAAGCGGAACCACTACCATTGGTGGTAATACGTATTATATAAGCGGTGAAGTTACAGACCCGCACGGTGGATACGCTGTCAGCACGGATAAATGTAAAGTCTGTCACGCGATTCACCAGGCAACGGGAACCTATGTATTGTTGCGCTCGGGAGCAACTAGTGGTCTTAGCGCTTGTGAGGCATGTCACGTAGCCGGCGCTCCGCTTACTCAGCTTGCAGTCTATGGAGGTAGCAATGCCAACTATGATTCCACTGGTGCTGATCTTGGCGATAGAAGGCATACCTTGAAACAAAGCGGAACAATTGATATTCCTGATTCTGTTGGTGTCACTCAATTTACTAATGGGTTTACTTGCAGCCATTGTCACAGTGTTCACGGAGCTAACTGTTACAATAATTGTATAGTTAAACTTGATGGTAACAAAGATGGGAAGGTTCAGCTTTTAAATGGGACATCAACTTCGCTTGCGGGATACAAGGCCAGTGGTGTTTTAGATTATGGAAATAACTCTGAAGTTCAGAATCAATTTTGCGCGGATTGTCATAGCTTGAACTTCTACACTACAACAGGTAACAAGACTCACGTGATGACAGACACGACGAATACTATGTATTCCGGGGTATCTCAAATTAGCGTGCAGACTGCTTGGGAGAGTTCGAGGAACTGTCGTAGATGTCACAGAGGTGGTTTAAGTGGCGGAGCTGGCTCGACTTACACAGGTACAGGCTTTAATACATACGCAACGACTTACGCAAGCGCGTCGGGTTGGGATAATTCTTTCCCGCATATGACTAAAGGCAAGTACTTCTTGAAAGATGCTTACACAACAACTGGTCTTGACAGTGTTTGTATAGATTGTCACAGAGATCCAGCTGATTCTGCTAATACAGGTGTTGGCAAGACTTACTAAAAAAATAGTTCGTCAAAAAATGCCTCTCGTTTCGGGAGGCATTTTTTTTGTGCTCTAAAATTTTTTCGTGGGTTGTTCTCCTTCATTTTCTTGCTCGCCCAAGAAAACGAAGCAAAAGAAGGGCGGCCGATCATTTTTAACGGCTTCAAAATGTATGGTTGTTCAGGCGCCTGCAGAACTCGTCAGGCTAAACTATATCCTTTTCTTTGGCTTCAAAAAGCCAAAACTTACAACGTAGTTGGAAGTCGGATATAAGCCTGACTCAAACAGCTTCGGCTTATTCCCTGAACAACCTATTTCTCTGCCTAAAAATGATATGGCAATTGAAAAAATAGCGTTCTTATATGTTACCTACCTATGTCTATGATGTTATTAGGTATTGGCCCGGTAGGCATAGATAGCGACCGGGCGGCAATCTCAAACTCACCGTCATTGCCTGCTTACCTGAGACTGCCACGCTTCGCTCGCAGTGACAAATAAGGGGCAGGCAGTGACGAATAGGGTTGTCATTGGAGGAAATTAAATCCTCTGTCATTGCGAGGAGAGTTAACGGCACCTCCGTCATTGCGCTTGTCCGCCTCTGGCGGGAGGGAGTGTAACGGGCGAAGCAATCTCAAACTCACCGTCATTGCGCCTGCCCGCCTCTGGCGGGAGGAGCCGTAGACGACCTGCCTGCCGGTAGGCACGGCGCGGCAATCTCTGGGTTATAATTACTTTCATGAGTAAGAAAGCCTATGTTTA
>NZ_JAUSCH010000087.1 GCF_030651595.1 Candidatus Oleimmundimicrobium sp.
AAAAGATGTTTCCAAAGTTGATGTATTTTGAAGATGTCTATGAAACGGTTAAGAATTTTGATGCTTTAATTCTTGTTACAGAATGGAACGAGTACAAAGGGATTGATTTTGCAAAGGTGAAGAACTTGATGAGAAAACCGACAATAATAGACGGACGTAATTTGTTTAATCGGGAAGAACTTGAAAAGCTTGGTTTTCATTACGAGGGTATCGGCAGATAGAAGAAGCGTCTAAAATTTTGTAGTATTTCGCTTCTTCTCGTCATTGCGAGGAGCGATAGCGACGCGGCAATCTCGAGACTGCCACGCCCTTCGGGCTCGCAGTGACGGATGATGTGTCATCATTGTACCTGCCGTGTCTACTGGCAGGCAGGCCGACAGGCAAGAAGCTGGTTTTTCGATTGTTATTGTGAGAAGCGAAAGGTTATTATTTTCGTCATTGCGCCTGCCCGCCGGTGATTGTCTCAGGCAGGTGGTAAGCACGGCGAAGCAATCTCGTATGTAATTGATAACAGCATAGTTTTTTGGTAAATAAATTAGCATATACATCACATAATTTGGCAGATAGTTTATTTTGTTGAAAAAATGTTAAATTATTGCTATTGTTTTCCTTAGGGATACTTTAGGTAAAGGAGGATGTTAAAATGTTAAATGTGCTTGGGTTGCCCTTTATAGGAACCGATAAACTTAGAAAAAAATTAACTTCTCTCATAAAGGATTTAAAGAAAGAGCAAGGCGAGGTAATTGTTACACACCGGGGCGAGCCGGTGGCGGTGCTAACCAGCATTGATAGATATTTGGAAGAGCAACAAGCTTTTAAGGAATTTTCTGACCCAAGCTATATTAAAGCTCTTTTGGAAGCGAAAACTGAGATTAGAGAAGGAAAGGGCATTCCCGCTGAAGAGGTTTTCAAAAAGAAAGGACTTTAAGTGTACGGGGGGATTTTTTCTCGAAGAGCTGAAAGAGCATATTTAAAGTTGCAGCAAAGGGAAGCAAAACGGATTAAAGAAGCAATAATTAAATTGCAAAATGAGCCACGTTGTGCAGGGACAATCAAACTCGAAAATGCGCCGGTGGGGGTTTATCGGTATCGAGTGGGAAATTACCGTATTATATTTGATATAAATGACAACCACAAAGTTCTGGAAATTCTTGATATAACCAAGAGGGATGAGCGAACATACAAATAAGAGCAATGTCAACTCTCCTCGGCATTGTGAACTGTCAATTTTTGTCATTGCGCTTGCCCGCCTCTGGAGGGAGGGAGCGATAGTGACAAAGCAATCTCAAGATTGCCGCGCCCCATAGAACGGGGGCTCGCAATGACGGTGAAAGTGTCATTGCGCCTGCCCGCCGGTGATTGTCTCTTACAGGTAGGCGGGAGGAGCGATAGCGACACCCCCGTCATTGCGAGGGAGCGTAAACGACCGAAGCAATCTCCAAAGAGTAGGATTTTTTGCTGTTTTACTTTTAACAATGGCGGCTTGAGAGGTTTGCATAATTAGGGATTAGATGAGTTGTCTGGTTTTTACTGTAATTTTCCACGATTTTAACATTGCATTACTTGACTATTATTTCCTTATATGATATTTTATGTAAGGAAGTATTTAAATCGTAAGGAGGAAATAAACATGAAGGCTACTGCCGCATCTATTACTTCAAAATACCAAATCACTGTCCCCAAAGAAGTTAGAGCAGACTTGAAGATTCATAAAGGAGATAGGCTGCTCTTTATTAAAATGGAAGGAACATGGAAGTTAAAGAAGGCTCCCTCCCGGTTTGTAGATGCCCTAAAAGAATTAGGGAAAGGTCTTAAAGGAGATGCCGACATTTATCACGAGGAATTTGAAAAAGGCTGGGGAGAAAGATAATGGAGACTTTCTGCATAGATGCAAGCGTTTTTCTCCACGTACTTCTCTCTCGCCACAGTAAAACAAGTAGGGAAAATGTTGAGGCTTCAGAGAAGGTTATTGACCTTTTGCAGGAAGAAAAGATTTTAGCGGTTGCTCCTGCCGTAGTCATGGCTGAAATTAAATGGGTAATTGGCCGAGAAAACAAAAATTTTCCGTCTAAACAGCTTAAGGAAAAATTCGGCGAAATTGACGCTTTATTTTTTCAGTTTCTTAGAAAAAACCTTGAGATTGTAAGTATTGATGTAGATCTCGCTTCGGAGGCGGCTGAATATCGACTTAAATACTACTCGAGACAAAATGATTTTTCGTACAATGACGCTTTATATTTAGCTACTGCTCTTAGGAAAAAGGCAAAATATTTAATAACAACCGATACCCATCTTCTTAAAGTTGAAGAAATAAGTGCCCTTGAACCTATTGGTTTATTGGACTTATACTCTTAATCTTTGATAAAAGTATTTACAGCAGCTGTGGTCCAGAGGACCACCTGTGGTGCAGTTTTACATTTCCCATCTGTTTAAGAGATCATATTGGATAAGTGAAAATATAGGCGGTGGCTTCTTGGAAGAAAATGATTATATTAGGTTGCCCTTAATTAAAATAGTTTTCGATAAAATCCTCGCAATACTTCTGCTCATTTTAACTCTGCCAATTTCATTGTTAATTTGTCTGGCGATAAAACTGGAAGGTCTTTTCGTGCCAAAAAACCGAGGGCCAATTTTTCACTGGGAAGAGAGGGTGAGTCAGGATAAGCCCTTTAATCTATACAAATTTCGAATTCTTAAATTAGGCGCCGG
>NZ_JAUSCH010000088.1 GCF_030651595.1 Candidatus Oleimmundimicrobium sp.
ATTATTTTATAGATCAAAAATATGTTCAAGTTAGAGCTGACAAAGGATATTATATTAAATTTTTAATCGATAGAATTAGGAAAATATAAAATAAGGAGTTTGAGAGAGAGGGAATTCACCCCTTTAATTCCCCTCTTCCCCCTCCCTCAAATTGAGAAAAAGAAATTTGAAAATTTTATAAAACAATCCCGACTGTGGTCGGGAAAAGAAAAGGAATACATCAGCTAACACCGTGTATGAGGTTCGGTCATTCCCCGAATGACCTCTCCCATATCCCGTATTCTCGGGACATCTCATACACGGATACGTTATACGAAATTCTCTTTTGTGAAACAATAACATTAAGGAAAATTTTGCCACATTTTATTATTAATTTTTAAGGAGCAGAACTATGAAAAACTCAAACGAGCAGTCTCAAGGGCAGACTAAAAAGTGCCCTAAGTGCCAAGAGGATATTCAGCTTGGTGCAAAAAAGTGCAAGCATTGCGGAGCCGATTTAAGAAATTGGTTCGTTAAGCACAAAATAATTACCGGCATTTTAATTTTGTTTGTAATTGGCATTATCGGTAGTGCTATGGGAGGCAATAAAGAAACTTCCAACAATTCTAACGGCACTGCAAATTCAAATACTGTTCAAGAAAATAAAAAAGAGGAACCAGCTGAAACTCCTGAAGAAAAGCCAGCACCAGCTAAGGATGCAACCGTTCCAGCCGAGTATAAATCTGCCCTTAACAAGGCCACAACATATGCCAACACAATGCATATGTCAAAGCAAGGTGTTTATGATCAGCTTGTTTCAGAATATGGCGAAAAGTTTTCAACTGCCGCCGCACAGTATGCAATAGACAATATGAAAGCTGATTGGAATGCAAATGCTTTAGCTAAGGCAAAAACTTATCAGGATACTATGAATATGTCACCAGCTGCCATCCACGACCAACTGACTTCTGAATATGGTGAAAAATTCACGCAAGCTGAGGCAGATTACGCTATTCAACACCTTAATGACTAGTGTGTTGAATTAAGATAAAAAGTGCCAAAATTAAATTAGATTTTTTTCACAAAAGAGAACTCAAGGGGACGCTACGCTTTCGCTCCATTGCGTTCCGCTCACCCTCGCACAACACAGCGTATGCGGTTCGGGGCTCGGCTCGCCCCTCTCCCATATTTTTGCTCCCGTTGGTCGCAAAACATCGCATACGCTGGAACGTTAGGCGAAACTGCCAAATTTATACTTAGGAGATTTAATTATGGACAGGACTCAATATGGAACTATCGTAAAAATGTTTTGTAAACCACTTGTCAGCAAGGTGGAAGGAATTGACAATTACTTCTTACGGGAGTTATGGATGACAATTTTAGATGCAACTGAGCGGTCTTTAAGTGGAATTTTATTTTTCTCACCTACTGAAACTAGTTTCGACAAAGATATTAATAAAGAAGATATTCAATTCTGGTTCAAAAAGGTATCTTTGTGCTTTGTTTCTTGGATTTATTATTTTTACACAATGGAACAGAGAAGGGATTTAATAAATAAAGGTTACCTTTATCTTCAAGGAGATTCTTGCGGTGGCAGAATCTTAGATGTTTACGAGAGCTTATTTGGAGTAAAGCCAAATACTCAAGAAGTTATTAGATATTCATTAGGATTGAAAGAAGATGAAGAGAAGGCGCTAACTATATCTGGTGCTTATGAAATGGCGATGGACTCAGACTTAAAAGATTACCAAACTATCGGGAGTGAGTTATTGGAAAATATATGGCACGAAAACATAAAGGATTTTAAATTAAAAAGTGGCTATGGGGAAAACTGGGATTTTAGTTCAATAGACAACCCGTTGGCTAAGAAAATGTTTTTTATTGGTGCAAGACTTTGGCAAGCCCATCAACAAATTATCCAACCGTTCTTAATGAAAAATCCGATTGGGAAAGCACCAAAATGGTATCGTATTGTTCCAATTAGTTATGGGCTGGGATCCATAATAATTATGGCTCTCGTGTTTTACTTTTTTGGCAGTAATATAATTACTTGGATTATCGGAGGCATTTTGCTATTCATTGCATGGTCAAATTTAAAGATTGGATTATTTGGAAGTAAAAAGTTGATTGATGAATTAACCCAAGATAAAGGTAAATCTTTGACTAAAGAAGTTGATGAAGAGTCGAAGAAATTTCTTAAATGAAAATAACAAATGTTGAAAAAGGTAATTTGGCAACTCCGCCTAACAGCGGATAAAAGGCTTCGCCATGCTTCGCCCAAATTGCCTTCGGCAACTTCTTTTATCCGCATACCGTTAGGCGAAAGTTCAGCCTTTAAAGGAGGGAAGACTCGTGATTATGAATCAAAATTCTAAAGAGATATTTGAGGACTGTCGTGAAACAATCGTAATGTACTATACATACCTTCATTTAGGTTACTTTTACTCTCAACTTTCTAAACATGAAGACCTTTCATGCAAATCTAGGAATATTTGGATAGATTTTGGTACAAATAAGTATCTTCTGAGAGAAAACATTATCAAAAGATCTTTGGCAGACATGTATAAGAAATCCCAATCACCTGATTTTTTCTCTCATTTGATTTTAAACAATTCCATTCGAGGCATAACTATGGCATTGTTTGAGGCACTAAAAGATGCGGAGATAAAGAACTTATTTTTAGAACACATCTTTAGAAACGATGAAGAAGCTTATAATAATTTTGAGGGAGTAGTTCGATTTATAAGAAACACCTTTTCTCACAATATAAGAGATAGAATAGAGTTGAGGAAAAAGGATTATGAAAAACAGAGGGATTATCTAAGAAAGAAAGGAAAATACACTCTTAATTTCTTTTTTGATTATGCTAAATCTTCTATCCCTATAAGTAGAGAGAACTATACTGTAGAAATAGACATAGATTTCAACCAAATTGAAGATAGAGTTGTTTATGCAGATATAATTTTAGAATACCAAACACTATTGTTTATTGAACTTTGCTATAAGTGTATGGAATATCTAAAAGATAAATTGGGCTAAACCATCGCCTAACAGAGCGTATCAGGCTCCGTGCCTTCGGCACTCCGCCCAAATTCCCCTTCAGGGAACTTCAGATACGCTCGAAACGTTAGCCAAAATGACGCTTCGCTTTCCGCCTTCGGCGGAACATTTTGGCTATCAACGGATGAACGGCTGAAGCCCAAATGCCCCTGACGGGGCACTTCGCTCATCCGCCAGACGATATGAGAAATCTTATAATAAAAATCCTTTTATAAAAATTTACTCCACCTTAGGCATCTCATGGCTCAAATACTTTTGAGTCTGAAATGTCTCTCCATAAAACACACTCTCTTCTCCAAACTTCTCCTTAATCTCATCCAGTGTTTTATACAGCTTTTTATTTCTCTCAAATTCAGGGAGAAGGGAGGTTTGGATGTATTCTTCGGCGGTGATTCCGAATACGGTTACGCCAACTAAGCGAACGGGCAGGCGAAGGGGAAAGTAGCTTTCCAAGATTTTGGTAATTTCCTTGAAAATAATCTTTGTCTCCGATGTTGAAAAGTTGAGATTTTTTTGTTTAGAAGAGAAGGTTAAATCCGAAAAGCGAAGTACCAATCCAACCTTTGTTGCAAGTAGCTCCCTTTGTCTTAACTGATAGGTTACTTTATCACAAAGGTTAAGGAAAATTGCTTTTAAAACGGTAGGACTCGCTGTGTTTTTGCTCAATGTTATGGACTTGCTCAAGGATTTAGGCAAGGGGTTTTCTTCCATAGTCTTAACTCGTCTGTCATCCAATCCCCAGGCGGCGTTATACATATATTGTCCGGTTATTCCAAAACGCTTTCTTAAAAGATCTGGCGATGTTTTGGCAAGTTCCCCAATGGTTCTTATTCCGAGGACGTTTAGCTTTATTTTTCTTTGGGGACCGATTCCGGGTATCTCCTCAATTTTGTGGCTCCAGAGGCACTCTGGCAGCTCATCGGGTGACACGATAACCAAACCATCCGGCTTTTGCCAGTTGGAGGCCATTTTAGCTACGAGCTTGTTGAGGGCGATTCCCACCGAACAGGTTATCCCAAGTTCTTTTTTAATCTCATCTTTTATGGACATTCCTATCTGTTTTGCTCCTCCAAAGAGCGACGCGGTCTTTGTAATATCCAGAAAGGCCTCATCAATTGAGTAGGGCTCAACTAAATCGGTGTATTTTTCAAATATTTTCAAGAAACGCCTTGAGAGCGTGGCGTATTTATGGGGATTTCCGTCAATTAGAATGGCTTTTGGAATCAATTTCAGAGCCTCAAAGGTAGGCATACCAGCTTTAATACCCATTGTTTTCGCCTCATAACTTGCGGCGGCCACGACCGAGCGTTTTCCTTTTGGGGTACCATAGGGGTCGGCCAGAACCAGCACAGGTTTTCCTTTTAAATGGGGTCTGTGGGCCTGCTCCACTGAAGCAAAGTATGAGTTCATATCTACGTGCATAATGATACGCTGTGCCTGCTGATAGGCAGGGTTAGAAGGTGGTCTCCAGTTTTTCGAGACGCCAAATATAGGTTTTGGTATTGAAGGAAACTTCGAAGTAGCTCCCATTTTCTATCACCAAACTTAAATGAAGAATTTCCGCGTTTCCGAGTGAGCTTTTCCAAGTGCCGGTTATTTCTTTAACGCGGTATGTTTTATTGTTCCAACTTAACTTAACTGGTTTTACCTCACCTTTTTTAAAAAGGGCAATTACCTCAACGGGTTCATCTATCTCTACCATGATAAAACTAATATAGAACATATGTTCGACAAAAGCAAGAGTGGAGTTAAAAGATGTGAACATAGAACAGAGAGCACCGAGAAAAAACAAGTCAACCAGCAAATGGTCATTGCGAGGGAGCGTGGCGACCGAAGCAATCTCATAAACAGAGCAGTCTTTAGAGATTACTTTGTTATCCAACGTAACGTTGGAGTTCTTGTAATGATAATCAGAACGAATAAATACTGAAAAATAAAGGAGCAAGAGGTATTTTTGTGTAAATTTAAACAACAAGTAGAAATCTTTTTCTTAAATACTTGAATATTTCTTGACAAATATTCAAGTATTATGTATATTATGTCGATATAATAAGAAAAATAAGGAGAAGGATATGATAAACGTTGGAATAATAGGAGCATCGGGATATACCGGCGCCGAATTGTTGCGGCTGCTCACAAATCATTCCGAAGTGAAAATATCTTATGTAACGGCAAATAAGTATGCGGGCCAAAAAGTTTCCGCTCTTTACCCTAATTTTTACGGCATATGTGATTTGATGTTTGAAAAATTTGACTCAGATATAGCAAAGAAAAAAGCCGAAGTGTTCTTCGTTGCTCTTCCTCATGGGACGTCTATGAATGTTGTTCCCGAGCTTTTGGGAGAGAATCGAAAGGTTATCGACTTAAGTGGCGACTTTCGCTTTCCTAAAAAAGATGTTTATGAAAGCTGGTACAAGATGCCCCATAAGCATCCCGAGTTGCTTGGCTCCGCTGTCTATGGTCTTTGTGAAATTAATCGGGAAAAAATTAAGGGGTCAGATTTTATCTCAAATCCGGGTTGTTTTCCAACCGGTTCAATATTGGCTGTTGCGCCGTTACTAAAAGAAGAGATAATTTCTGAGAGTGATATCATTATCGATGCTCTTACGGGTGTCTCTGGAGCTGGTCGGAGCGCGAACAAGGAGACTCATTACTGTTCTTGTGATGAAAACGTTAATTCATATAAGGTTGGTGGAACTCATCAACATATCCCTGAAACAGAACAAGAGATGAGTAAAATCTCAAACAAAGAGGTAAAACTTACTTTTACCCCGCATCTTGCGTCTTTTTCAAGAGGAATTTACAGCACGATATATTGTAAATTAAAAAAGGATATTTCAACGGAAGAACTCTTAAAAACCTATAATGATTTTTATAAAAATCATTATTTTATTAAAATTTTACCGAAAGGGGTTTATCCTGAAATTAAATCTGTTGCCGGTTCGAACTTTTGTCAGATAGGGCTTGAAGTTGATGAGCGAACGGGTCGGGTAATTGTAATTTCGGCAATCGATAATTTAGTTAAAGGAGCCTCAGGACAGGCAATTCAAAACATGAACTTAATGTGCGGATTTGATGAGAAAGAGGGTTTGAAAGCGGTAGGTCTTGTACCTTAAAAGTAGCAGATGCCTGCCCGCCTCTGGCGGGGCAGATGGCTTATGGCAGATGGCAGATGGCTTATGGCAGATGGCTGATGGCTGATGGCAGATGGCTGATGGCAGATGGCAAGAAAAGAGTAAGGGGTAAAGGGGAAAAGGTAAGGTTAAAAACAAATCAACTAAAAAGCTAATAAGCTAAAACCGGGAAACTCCCAACTATCAACTGCCGACTAATAACTCCCGACTAACGGAGGAAATTATGTCCAAGATAAAAGTTATAAAAGGCGGAATAACAGCTCCTGCTGGTTTTAAGGCCGCGGGGGTTTCGTGTGGAATAAAAGCAAGCGGTAAAAAAGACGTTGCTATTGTTTTTTCGGAAGCTCCGGCCAC
>NZ_JAUSCH010000089.1 GCF_030651595.1 Candidatus Oleimmundimicrobium sp.
GTCCAGCGGGCAGTCCGGGTCAGGCCGCTGGAAGCCCGCCGTGGGTGCGATCACGCCGTCATGCAGCGCCATGATCGCCGCCAGCAGTTCCACCGCGCCGGTTGCGCCGATCAGATGGCCGTGCATCGATTTGGTCGAGGAGACCGGCAGGCGCGCGACGCCGGGCCCGAACACCTCGGCCAGCGCCGCGGCCTCGACCCGGTCATTCGCGGCGGTGGCGGTGCCGTGGGCGTTGACATAGCCGATGCTCTCCGGCCCCAGCCCGGCATCGGCCAGCGCGCCGCGCATCGCCCTCACCGCCCCGTCACGATCCGGCATGACGATATCGCCCGCATCCGAGGTCATGGAGAACCCCGCCACTTCGGCAAGAACCGCTGCACCGCGGGCGCGCGCATGCTCGTAATCCTCGAAGACAAAGACCGCCGCGCCCTCGCCCTGCACCATGCCGTTGCGTGTGGCGCAAAACGGACGGCAACCATCGGGCGACATGACCCGCAGCCCCTCCCAGGCCTTGATACCGCCGAAACACAGCGTCGCCTCGGCCCCGCCGGTCAGCAATACCCGGGCCGCGCCGGATCGGACCAGCTGAAACGCCAGCCCCATCGCATGGTTGGACGAGGCACAGGCCGTGGAAACCGTGAAGGCCGGCCCCTTGAACCCGTGGCGCATGGCGATATGGGCGGCGGCGGCGTTGTGCATCAGCCGCGGTATGGTGAAGGGATGCACCCGGTTCCTGCCCTGTGCATGCACCGCGCGGTAGCTTTCATCGATGGTGTTGTAGCCGCCGCCGCCGGTGCCCATCACCACGCCCGAGGCCAGCGCCAGTTCCTCACCGATGTCCAGCCCGGCCTGCGCCATCGCCTGACGCGCACTTTCCAGAGCGAATTGTGTAACGCGGTCAAAAAGAGCCAGTTCGGAGCGGCTGTGGCGTGCCTCTGCATCCCAGTCGCGCACCTGCCCGCCGATGCGAATCGACAAGCGCTCCACCTCGGGGAAATCCAGCGGGCCGATCGCCACCCGCCCGTCGCACAGCGCAGCCAGGGTGCCCGGCACGTCGCTGGCCAGGGCATTGACCGTGCCCGCCCCGGTGATCACCACGCGCCGCATCGCCCCTAGCCCCGGCGCGCGCGCACCAGCGCCTCAACCCCGGCAACGATGCCTGCGACCGTGCTCAGGTCGATACCCGATGTCTGCGGCGTGTTGGCATTGAACGGCACCGTGACATCGAACTGTTCCTCGATGGCGAAAATGATCTCGGCCTGGCCAAGGCTGTCGATGCCAAGGCTTTCAAGCGTGGCATCGGCCGCAATGTCAGCGGGCGCACAAAGAGCTTGCGCGGCCAGGATTTCCAGCACGCGTGCCCGAAAATCGGTTGTCGAATCGTGGCGCATATGGCCCATAGTGCCGCCCCTATCGGGTTTTGGTTACTCCCAGAGTATCCACCAGTTCCTTGACGGTTTTCTGAAGCTGGCTGAATTGTACCAGAAGTTTCGGCAAGCGGCGCTGGGCCTTGTAAAGCTCGATCTGCGCCTCCATCCGGGTCGCGGGCGAGCCCAGAAGCACGCGCCCGGCCGGCGCATTGGAATAGATCTTGGTTGACCCGCCCGCAACGACGTCATCACCCACGAAGATATTGTCGCTGACGCCAACCTGGCCGCCCAGAACCACCCGATTGCCGATCCTGGCCGACCCCGATATCCCCACTTGTCCGCAGATCATGCAATCCTCGCCGACCTGTGCGTTGTGACCGATCTGCACAAGGTTGTCGATCTTGGTACCGCGTCCGATCCTTGTGTCCCGGACGGTGCCGCGGTCGATGGTGCTGTTCGCGCCCATTTCGACATCCGCGCCGATCTCGACCGCGCCAAGCGAATGTATGCGCGCCCAGCGTTGCGGGGGAGCGGCCGGTGCGCCGGTGCCAAGCGTCTGGCGGGCGGCCTCGGCGCTGGATACCTCTGGCGTGACGAAAGAAAAGCCATCGGCACCAAGAACAGCCCCCGAATGCCCGATAAATCGCGTGCCGATGCGCACCCTTGGGCCAATGCGCACACCCGGCATCAGCAGGCAATCGGCGCCCAGAATTGCCCCGCCACCGATGAAGCAATGCGCGCCGATCCGCGAGCCCGCGCCGATCTGCGCCCCTTCCCCGATGACCACGAAAGGCCCGATCGCCACCCCCTCGCCGATCTGCGCCGAGGGCTCGATCACTGCGCTGGGGTGGATACCGGGGGCAATTCCGGGGCCCGGGTCCAGCATTTCGGTCAGCCCTGCCATGGCGTAGCGCGGGCGCGGCACGAACAGCGCGGCCTCCAGCCCCATCGCCCGCCAATCCGCGCCCTCCCACAAGAGCGCCGCGCGCGCGCGGCCTTGCGTCAGACCTTCGGCATATTTCGGGTCCATGGCCAGGGCCAGGGCATCCTCCCCGGCCGTTGCGGGTTCGGCCGCGCAGGTGATGATCAGATCGCCCTTGCCCTCAAGCCGGGCGCCGAGCGCGGCTGCGATATCGGACAGACGATGGCTCATGATCAGAAACTCCGGGTTGTGCGGTGGCGG
>NZ_JAUSCH010000090.1 GCF_030651595.1 Candidatus Oleimmundimicrobium sp.
AGTGTCACCGTGATCAAGGATCTCAAGGTCAAGGGCTCGTCACTGGTGGTGAAGGTGGGCACCAAGGTAAAGAATATCCGCCTGGTGGATGGCGACCACGATATCGACTGCAAGATTGACGGTATCGGCGCCATGAAGCTCAAGTCTGAATTTGTGAAAAAAATCTGAGTTGATGAGTGCCGTTCAATAAAGTTTGTTTAGCGCACGGTCAACGCTGGCCTGCATATCGTCCAAAGACAAAGCAGGCAAGGTTAGAGACTTAGATCTGGCATGGGCCAGGGTGATTTCCGCCACTGTCGGTACTGTGGTTATATCCGGCCACAGCTCCGGTTGCCACAACCCGGAACGGGCCATGCAGCGGGCACAATGTCCCATGGCTTTTTCGACACTGATCACTAGGGCGAGTCGCGGAACCTTGTTATTTTGCCTGAGTGTTTCAAGCAGCCACGGATCTTTGGCAATGCGTGCCGTACCCATAACCCGCAAGCTACCGCCGACGCCGGGAATCAAAAAAATCAGTGAAACATGGGGATCGCCCAACACATTGCCAAAGGTATCCACCCGTTTATTGCCGGGCCGATCGGGGATGACGAGGGTTTTGTTATCGAGGATGCGGACAAAACCGGCGGGATCGCCCCGAGGTGAAATATCGAGGCCACCGGTGCTGTTGCGCGATGCGACCAGCAAGAAGGGTGAGGCTGCGATAAAGCGCTGGCACAGGTCATCGAGGTGATCGATGGCCTTGTTGGTGATAAGAGAATCTGGCTCGGGGATGATCTCCCGCAGCTGCTCCACCGACGTGACAAAATCCTCTATGCGATTCATGGCAAGCCCTCGCGCTGCACACTGAGAGCTTCGAGTTTAATCCTCTGTTGAGGAACATGGAACACGAGAGAAGCCGCAACGGGAGATGGGAGATGGGAGAGCGTGGGTGCTATGGGAAATGATTGACGGGCCAGCATCTCACATCCAACATCTCCCAGATCTTCACCCCCGCCGACAAAAGTCCGCAATGCTCACCGCCGTGTCGCGGCTGATATCGGGGCAGATGGAGGGAAATACTTCAATGCCGTGGACCGTGCCCATCACCGTGCGACAGCGGGCGCGCACACCGGCCCGCAGCAGCAGACGGTAAAATGCGATGCCCTCATCCCGCAGGGGGTCGCATTCGTTGACGCTGATCACTACTGGCA
>NZ_JAUSCH010000091.1 GCF_030651595.1 Candidatus Oleimmundimicrobium sp.
TACCAAAAAACTATGCTGTTATCAATTACATACGAGATTGCTTCCCCCGATGAACATCGGGGTCGCAATGACAGGAAAGTGTCGCTACTGGGAAAAATAAAACAGCAAAAAATCTTACTCTTTGGAGATTGCTTCGGTCACTCACACTCCCTCGCCTGCCTGCCGGTAGGCACGGCAATGACGGGGGTGTCGCTATCGCTCCTCCCGCCTACCTGTAAGAGACAATCACCGGCGGGCAGGCCCTCCAGAGGCGGGCAGGCGCAATGACGAGAAGACGCGAAATACTACAAAATTTTAGACGCTTCTTCTATCTGCCGATACCCTCGTAATAAAAACCAAGCTTCTCAAGTTCTTCTCGATTAAACAAATTACGTCCGTCTATTATTATCGGTTTTCTCATCAAGTTCTTCACCTTTGCAAAATCAATCCCTTTGTACTCGTTCCATTCTGTAACAAGAATTAAAGCATCACAATTCTTAACCGTTTCATAGACATCTTCAAAATACATCAACTTTGGAAACATTTTTTTCATATTAAAAGTTGCTACAGGGTCGGTTGCCTTAACATCAGCCCCCTCGGCCAATAACGCTCTTATAATATCAATTGAAGCAGCATCCCGTATATCATCGGTATCCGGTATAAAAGAAAGACCTAAAATTCCAATTGTTTTGCCCCGAATATCTCCTAAAATATCCTTGAGTTTTAAAATGGGAATTAGCTTTTGTTTATCATTAACCTTGATTGCCGCCGAAACTATTTCCGATTCACACCCGTTTTCTTTTGCAATTTCAGCCAGCGCTTTGGTATCTTTGGGGAAACAAGAACCGCTAAAACCTATGCCGGCATTTAAAAAATCGGCTCCAATCCTTTTATCGTGACCCATTCCTTTTGCAACTTCGGTTACATCTGCCCCCACTTTTTCACACAGATTCGCGACTTCATTTATGAAAGATACCTTGGTTGCAAGAAAAGCGTTGGAGGCATACTTTATCATCTCCGCGCTACGAACATCGGTGAACATAACCTTGGAAAAGGAAGAGTAAAGTTTCTCCATAATAACCTTTGCTTTTTCAGAGGAGGTCCCTATAACTACCCTATCGGGGTTCATAAAATCATAGATAGCATTGCCTTCCCGTAAAAACTCCGGATTAGAGATTACATCAAAAGGAACTTTCTTGGTTTGATTTTCTTTAATAATTTTCTCGACGAGGTCTGCTGTTCCCACAGGAACAGTGCTTTTATTAACAATTACCTTATAATCACTTATATTCTTCCCTATTTCAAAAGCAGCATTCCTAACTTGAGATAAGTCAGCCCGTCTATCATATGAAGAAGGGGTTCCAACAGTGATGAAAACTATGTTGGAGGAGGTTAATGCCTCTTTTAAATCTTTGGTAAATTTTAAGTGTCCTTGTTCAACATTCTTTTTAACGAGCTCACCCAACCCCGGCTCGTAAAAAGGAACGATGCCCTTTTTTAAACTTTCAATTTTTACATTATCTTTGTCGACACAAAAAACTTCGTGGCCTAAGTCTGCAAAACACGCTGCCGATACCAATCCAACATATCCGGAACCGATAAAACAAAGTTTCAATCTCCATCCTCCTCAATCTCGCAGGCAACTTCAAATTAATTGGCTTTACAACTCTTTTCTGCCAGATAATCTTTCAAACCGTCTTGCCAATTCCTTAAATTATAACCGGATTCATCCATAAATTTTTGACAATTTAAGACTGAATATTTAGGACGATTAGCGAGTCTTTTTATTTCCTCTGTGGAAACCGGTATCACCTTAATGTCATTAAGCCCACTCAATCCAAGTATTTCTCTTGCAAAATCATACCAGGAGCAAGACCCTTGATTGCTAATGTGATAATAGCCGAAACTGGGTTTAGTTAGCAATGCCTTTATCGCCCTGGCTAAATCGAGAGTATAGGTAGGTGAGCCAACTTGGTCGTTTACAACCTTGAGTTCATTCTTTTCTTGGGCCAAACGCAAAATCGTCTCAACAAAATTCTTGCCGTTTTTCCCGAAAAGCCAGGAGGTCCTTACGATATAATATTTGTCTAAAATTGATTTAACATAATTTTCTCCGGCAAGTTTTGATTCGCCGTAAATATTTATAGGGTTGGGTTTGTCTTCCTCAGTATGTGGTATATCTTTCGCTCCATCAAAAACATAATCCGTGCTTATGTAAACCATCGCCGAATCCATTGCTCTACAAGCACTTGCCACATTTTTTGTACCTTCGGCGTTTACTAAAAATGCTAATTCTCGATTTGATTCACAACCATCAACATCAGTATAAGCAGCTGCGTGAATAACAACATCAGGCTTATTATCGTTTATGCAAATATCAACATCTCTTTTATTGGTTACATCTAATTCCTGATGAGATAAGCCTGTAACATCATGCTCGCTACCCTGCCTGCCGGCCGTGTCTACCGACAGGCAGGCAGGCAGGGATAATACCTTGACTAAATCCGAGCCGAACATTCCCTTGGCACCGGTTATTAATATCTTCAGAAAGATCCACCTCGTTTCAGTCGGGAGTTAGTAGTTGGGAGTCGGTAGTTTGTAGGCTTGTCATCGCGAGCTCCGCAGTAATTTTGTGGGGCGTGGCAATCTCTTGAGATTACTTCGGTCGCTACCGCTCCCTCGTAATGACGAAATAATAATCCTCCTACACTCCCTCACCGCCTGCCGGCAGGCACGGCAATTACACCTTTACCGTCACTGCGAGCCCGAAGGGCGTGGCAGTCTCGAGATTGCTTCACTTCGTTCGCAATGACCAATTCATCTCTCGCTTCTCATCTCCATGCTCTCCGCTCTAAGCTCTATACTCTCCACTATAATTTCTCTATTCATTTTGGTCTTGCTGAAGACTGGCAGCTGACGACTGGTGGCTGAAATCTCCATACCCTACTTGAGCTTCTCCCACCACCATTTGTTGTCTTTATACCAATTTACCGTTAACTTCAAAGCCTCATCAAAATCGTGTCGGGGACTCCAGCCAAGCTCTTTTATTTTTGAGATATCCACCGAGTATCTTTTATCATGGCCGGGTCTGTCGGTAACGTATTCTATGAAATTCTCGTCTTTGCCTAAAATATCCAGCACCATTTTAGTTACTTCAACGTTTGGAAGCTCGTTTTTCGCTCCAATATTGTAAATTTCTCCTTCTTTTCCCTCATGAAGAACTAAATCGATGGCCTCGCAATTATCTTCAACATAGAGCCAATCGCGCACATTCAACCCATCGCCATAAAGTGGAACTTTCTTTCCTTCTAAAATATTGGTGATAAAAAGGGGAATTAGTTTTTCCGGATACTGATAAGAGCCAAAATTATTGGTGCTTCGAGTGATAACTACCGGGAAGCCGTAGGTTTTCCAGTAAGAAAGAGCAATTAGATCGCCCGCTGCTTTGCTTGCGGAGTAAGGACTGTTTGGAGTCAATGAGTCAGTCTCTTTGAATGAACCATTCTCAATAGAGCCATAACATTCATCCGTTGAAATTTGAACAAACCGCTTAACTTTTGCATCTAAAGAACATTTCAAAAGATTATTGGTTCCTAAAACATTAGTTTTTATAAACTCGTCAGGCGATTCTATGGAGCGGTCCACATGGCTTTCCGCGGCAAAATTAACAACTACGTCAGCCTTTTTAACTAAATTAGAAATGAGCGATGAGTCGCAAACATCGCCCTTCATGAATTTATAATTTGGATTGCCCTCTATGTCTTTTAGATTATCTAAATTACCGGCATAGGTTAATTTATCAAGATTAATAATTCTATATTCAGGATGAACTTTCAACATATATCTTATAAAATTGCTGCCTATAAACCCCGCTCCACCTGTTATTAAAAGACGCCCTGTATCAGATTTCAAAGTTAACCTCCGTATTTAACAAAATCCGGCCATTTATAGGGAATCTCTTCGCTGTCCCAAGGAAAGCGAAGCTCATCCGGGTCATCATACCGATACGGCTTGGTTGGAATATTAACAACTCTGGCCTCTTCGCAATCTAAAGCGGTAAAGCCGTGCGCCACATAAGCCGGAATCTTGAGTAAAACAGGTTCGTTTTCTTTGCAAGGAGGAGCTTCTAAAACAAATTCATTTACCTCTTTGTAAGTTGGAGAACCCTCTCTTAAATCACATAAAACTACTAAAGTCTTTCCGGAAACGCAGACAAAATGGTCATCCTGCTCTTTATGGTAGTGCCACCCTTTAGCTGCTCCTTTTTTGCAACCGGTGATATAAACTTGCCCAAACTTGTCGAAAACAGAATCGTCGCATCTCAACATTTCCATTAAAAATCCCCGCTCGTCAGGGATTAGTTTAAGTTTTTTTATTTGCACATCTTTTATCATGAATACCCCCTTGCTTCACTCAATCTTTATTTAAATTTATTATTATAATCAAATCTTTACCTGTTATCCTACACTAATCAGTCGGCAGTCTCTTAGTGAGGAGTCGGGAGTCAAACTTTTTAATTAAAAAATAAAATATAAAAATGCCGTGCCTGCCGGCAGACAGGGCAATGACACCCCCACCTTAATCCTCCCCCGTCAAGGGGGAGGAAACTAAAAAGTCTCTCGTAATGACGAATAGAGGTTTTTCCCTCCCTTTTATCCTCTCTCAGGGAGATATGGGTCTAACCATAAGCTATCTGCCATAAGCCCTATACTCTAAATGACTTCTATCTCACTATTATCTCCGACCATGAGTCGATATGCCTTAGGCTTGGTGTTACTTTTATGGACTTTCACGTTTTTTCCCAGAAGAGTATCTTCTATGCGACTCCCAATTCCCTGAATCGTACAATCTGCCAAAATTATGCTGTGTTCAATTTCACTGCCCTCAATCGTTACATTATCATGAATCGAGGTAAACGGCCCAATATATGAGTTAATTATCTTACTACCGCTGCCAATTATAACCGGACCTCGAATTACGCTTTCCTTGATAATTGCTCCCTTCTCCACCACAACTTTACCCAAAATCTGTGATTTGTCATCAACATTGCCATTAATATTTTCTCCAATAAGACCTAACATAATCCGATTGGCTTCCAATAAATCTTCTAATTTACCGGTATCCTTCCACCAACCGTCAATTATGTGAGGATGAACATCATATCCTTCATCGATTAAATATTGGATAGCATCGGTAATTTCTAACTCATTTCGCCAGGATGGCTTAATAGAGTTTACTGCCTCAAAAATACTTTTATCGAACATATAAACTCCAACCAAAGCCAAATCGGTCTTGGGCTTCTTCGGTTTTTCAACCAGATGAACCACTTTGCCATCTAACAACTCTGCCACTCCGAAACGCTGAGGTTCCTTTACGTGAGATAATAAAATCTGGCAGTTGCAGTTGGTCTGTTTGCCGTACCCTCGATGCAAGCGGAATTCTTCCACGAGACTATTTATACCGTCTTTGACCAAATTATCTCCTAAGTACATGACAAAATCGTCATCTTTTATAAAATCATGAGCAATTTTAACTGCGTGAGCTAGTCCCAAGGGAGCTTCCTGCGGAATATATGTTATATTTACTCCCCATTTACTACCATCGCCAACAGCCAACTTCACCTCTTCACCTGTATCACCGGTTATTATGCCAATATCTGTTATATTCGCATCCCGAATGGCTTCTATCGCATAAAAAAGAATGGGTTTGTTTGCCACGGGAACGAGCTGCTTTGCACTGGTATAGGTAATAGGGCGAAGCCTCGTTCCGGTTCCCCCACTAAGTATTAGCCCCTTCATTTGACCTCCTAAAAAACAAAGTAGTTAATATGAGTTTCCTGTACCAGGGATATCATATTTTTTCTCGCCAGTAATTAAGAGTATCTTCTACGATTTTCTCAAAAGGAATCTCTGGTTGCCAGCCCGTCTTTTCTCTAAATTTAGTGGAATCACCCAAGAGAATGGGGACATCAGACGGTCTCATTCGTGAAGCATCTTTCTTTATTTCAACTTTTACACTACTCATCTCAAGTAGCATATTTAGCATATCTTTTATCTTTACCGTCCTACCAGAAGCAATATTATAAACGTCTCCCGGCTCTCCTTTTTCTAAAGCTAACCAATAAGCTTTGGCTACATCCCGCACATCCGTAAAGTCTCTGAAAGACTCAAGATTTCCAACTTTTATAACGGGTTCACATAACCCCTTCTCTATCATAGCAATCTGCTTAGCAAAATTAGAAACAACAAAAACTTCTCCCCGTCGGGGCCCTTCGTGATTAAACGCGCGGGTGCGAACTATATGCATCCCATAACTCTGATGATACTGGTAACCCAATAAATCCTGAGCAACCTTGCTTACCCCATAGGGACTCAAAGGCCTTAAGGGGTTTGTCTCCTTTATGGGAATTTCGCTTTCATAAACCATACCGTACTCTTCGGAAGAGCAAGCAAGCTGAATTCGAGTATCTAATTTAAGCTCCCTTACTGCTTCAAAGATATCCACTTCCCCAATAATATTGGTCGTTAAAGTTTCCGCTGGTGCTTTCCATGAAGTAGGCACAAAAGACTGAGCCGCCAGATGAAAGATATAATTGGGCTTAACCTCCGCTAATACACTCGACACTGAGGACGCATCTCTAATATCACAGTCTAAAAGATGCAATTCATCCTTTATGTGGTCGATATTCTCCATTCGGCTTCTCCATCTTATCGTACCAAAAACCTCAACATCTTTAGATAAACAGTATTCTGCCAAGTGGCTTCCCGCAAATCCCGATATTCCCGTAATCAAAACCTTCAAATCCTTGGTTCCCATCTCACCAACTCCTTAAAATTTAATCTTGCTTACCTGCCGCCGTGCCTACCGGCAGGCAGGTTTAAAATTTTTATTTTACCACCTTAACAAATTTTTTGATAACTTCCGTTTATAAAAAGACAGCGACCTAAAATCCTCGAACTTTAAATTTAAAAATCATTTTAAGGTACCTGACAATGGTTATGGGAATATTAATTTTGCTGGTGCCTTTTTTAGCGTCGTATTTGAGGATGAAGGGGACTTCTTTAAACTTGGCATCAAGCTGGCGTAATTTTATTAAAATTTCCGGTGTAGCAGAAAATCCCTTCTCCGTAATAAATTTCTCATTGTAATCTCGAAAAGCTTTCTCAATAAGCTCGGCTTTAAATGCCCTGTAACCACTGGTGTAATCACGCAAATCTTTTATTGTAAAGGCACACCTTAAAAGAGACCCAGCTCCACGACTTAAAATTTTCCTAAGATTTGAAAGCCCTCGCTCGCCCGCTCCCGGGAGAAATCTGGAAGCTATTATTACATCAGCACCGTTAATTCCCTCGACCATCGAGGGAATATAATTAGGATCATGGGTAGCATCTCCATCCATGGTAATAATTACATCACCCTTCAAGCTCAAATTAACAGCTTCCCTTAAACCATTGCGCAAAGTAATACCGAGTCCCTGGTTGGACATATTGTGAAGACATCGAATTGGATACTTGGAGGCCATTTCTTCAACAATTTCACCTGTTTTATCGGTACTTCCATCGTCAACTACTATTGCCAGGTATTTACCTTTTAACACATCATCAATTTGCTTTAAAAGTTGTCCTATATTTTTCTCTTCATCATACGCCGGAATAACGATGTAAATCACTAGCGAAATTTCCCTTCTACTTTATCGTTAGACCTGTTCCGGGATAGTAACTCTCTCAGCACTGCAACAATTCTCTTGGATGATTTCCCATCACCATATGGATTAACCGCTCTTGCCATCTTCTTGTATTCGCTCTGGTCATTTAAGAGTCTTTCAGTTTCAGCAACAATATCTTTTGTGTTTGTTCCAACCACTCTGACGGTTCCCGCCTCAACACCTTCAGGACGCTCCGTCACCTCTCTTAAAACAAGGACGGGTTTTCCTAAAGAAGGAACTTCCTCTTGAATGCCTCCAGAATCTGTCAATACAAGATAGGATTTATTCATCAATTGAACGAAAGGTTCGTAATCTAACGGGTCGATGAGATGAACTCTTTCGGTGTCCTTCAGTAAAGAGTAAGCAACTTCTCTCACTTGCGGGTTTAGATGAACAGAAAAGACCACCTCAATTTGGGGATGCAACTTTGTAATTCTACCAATAGCTTCACAAATATTCTTTAGAGGTTCCCCCCAACTTTCTCTACGATGAGCTGTTACGAGTATGATTCTTTTTGAATCAAAATCAATCTTGCTTAAAATGGGATGTTCAAAGATATAATTTACTTTTACCACTCCCAATAGAGCATCGATAACTGTATTGCCGGTAACATAAATTTTATCGGTTGGAATATTTTCTTTGAGTAAATTTCCCTTTGCAGTCCGGGTTGGAGCAAAATGCACATCTGCCAAGTGAGTGGTCAATACCCTATTTGTCTCTTCCGGAAAAGGTTGATACTTGTTAAACGTTCTTAAGCCCGCTTCGACATGCCCCACTGAAATCTTCAGATAAAAAGCCGCGAGGGCTGCCGCAAATGTAGTGGTTGTATCTCCTTGAACCAGAACCACATCGGGCTTTTCTTGAATGAAAACCTCTCTTAAATCATGAAGCACTTTTTCGGTTACATCAAAGAGACTTTGCCTTGGACGCATAATATCTAAATCATAATCGGGCACGATTTCAAATAGTCTTAAAACTTGGTCGAGCATCTCTCGATGCTGAGCTGTTGCCACAGTTATCGAACAAAACTCAGGGGATATTTCAAGTTCCTTTATGACCGGTGCAAGTTTTATGGCCTCCGGCCTTGTGCCGAAGACTGTTAATACCCGCGGTTTAAACACAGTTTCTGTATCAGGGTTCACAAAATCTCCTTGCTAACTTTTTGCTATAAAAATTACTCCCACACAGATTATCAAAACACCCAGCCAACGCAAAAGAGAAATACTCTCCTTCAAGTAAACCCAAGACACAAGAACAACCAAAGCGTAACCCAGCGCGGCAAAAGGATAGGCAAAACTCAAATCAACTCTTGATAAAACTACCAACCAGGAGATGGCTGAAATGACGTAAAGCAGTAACCCCAACCAAACCTGAGGGACTACAATAATTTTAAGCAACGTTTCCCGCCAATTTACAACACTGGAGCCGCCAATCACTCCAACTTGAGTCATCCCAATTTTTAAAAGTATCTGACCCGCGACCGCAAGACAGACGCTAACTAAAATCAATAAAAGAGATTTATTCACATTTCCCCCTTCAGCCGAAGCCCCTAAATTTAAACAATATACCAATTATATACCAAGACATTCGTAATTAAGATTTTTAAGTTTATGTTCCTTCGAGTTCAATTAGAATAAAAGTTGGAATCCTTATTTCTTGCAAACCGAAGGAAGCTGATGTTCCAATCTTCTCAACTACCAATCTGTTCTGCCCAAACATATGTATATTACTTGGCTCAGAATAGATAATATAATCAAAAATTAGAGGAAAATAATGTGATTCATTAAAAGAAAGTAGGTTTCCTTCTAACTGCCCCCTATATCTAACACCAAAATCAACATAATAATCGGCTCCAATCTCTTTTGCCATTACCTCATCTTGAACTTTTTTGAGTTCAATTTTTGAGGAGTAGAACTCCAATATCGGCCCGTAACTCCCATGAAGCAAATCGCTGGTAGCAACCACGACTTCTTTAGAACTATCCTTATCTATAAAATTCGCAACATTTTTTAAACCATCAAAACCATATTTGCACGATGCCATCAACAATAAAGATGAAAACAGAGCAATAACCAAAGATGCTGCTAAAACCGAGATAAAAACAGACTTCTTTTTAATCAAAGAAAGATAGCGGGCCGCCATAATTGAAGCGAAGGGAAGAATAGGCAAAAGATAATATGCATGGAAATGGGCAAAGAAATAGAATAGAAAATATGTTCCGAACAGCAATATAATGAGACAGTCAGACTTGCTCCGCCGCAAGATTAAGACGATTAGACCACAACAGAAGAGCAAAAAAAGAAGTGGTGAGATTGCGTAGAATATTTCCTTTAAAACAATGTTGTAAATAACATAAACATTCGGGATTTCAAAAACTTTTTCAAAAATTCCCGTTTGAGAACCCGTTAATGAACTGGGGCT
>NZ_JAUSCH010000092.1 GCF_030651595.1 Candidatus Oleimmundimicrobium sp.
AGCATGAAGAAATGGGAATAATTCTTGAAGATGATTGTGTTCCGGATGTAAGTTTTTTTCCATTTTGCCAGGAACTCCTTGAAAAATATCAGAATGATGATCGAATTGCCATGATAAGTGGGAATAACTTTCAATTTGGTAGGAAAGTTGATGAATGTAGTTATTATTTCTCACGGTATACTCATATCTGGGGTTGGGCTTCATGGCGGCGTGCATGGAAGAACTATGACCCAAATATGATGTTATGGCCAGAAATACGTAGTAATCAATTATTGAAAAATCGTTTTGTAAATAAATATATTTATATGTATTGGGAAAAAATTTTTGATAAATGTTATAAAAGTGACATATTAACCTGGGATTATCAGTGGTTATTTACCAGCTGGATACAAAATCAACTAACAATTCTACCCTGTAAAAATTTAGTCACGAATGTTGGATTTGGACCTGAAGCAGTTCACACAAAGAGGAAAAATGAGTTATCAAATATGAAAACCGAAGAGATGGTTTTTCCTCTCATACACCCAAAGTATATTCTACCTAATATCGAAGCTGATCGTTATACCGAGAAAAAACTATTTTATGATATGAATATATTTATTAAGTTATCAAGAATTATGAAAGCGTGGATCTGTTCCATCTTTTACAACTAAGGAGTTGATTCAATAATGAATTGTCCTCTATGTAATTCTAAGAATTTAGTTGAAGTAGATACTATTGATCATAAAATATTGTATAAATTATATAAAAAATTGACAAATGAGTCGTTTAAACACCTGATTAACACAGATATCCGTCAATTACTCTGTAGCGAATGTAAGTTGTTATTTTTTGATCCAATGGTCACTGGTGATGAAAATTTTTACTCTGCCCTTCAAAAAATTGATTGGTATTATATGGATGATAAAGAAGAATATCAATATGCAAAACAGTTTATTAAAAACACAGATAAAGTCCTTGATGTTGGAGCAGGTAAAGGTGCATTCGCAAATATAATATCTACGAAACAATATGTTGGTCTTGATCTGAGTATTGGAGCTAAAGAATTAGCAGAAATAAATGGTATCACAATTGAAAATGAATCAATTCAGGAGCATGCAAATAAATTTCCTAAGGAATATGATGTTGTTTGTAGTTTTCAAGTTTTGGAACATGTCTCAGATCCCTACTCGTTTATAAAAGCTCAGCAAAATGCCCTAAAATATGGTGGTTTACTTATTATAGCAGTTCCCAGTGAGGATTCATTTTTAAAATATGTTGTTAATGGAGTATTAAACATGCCACCTCACCATGTTACAAGATGGAGTGATCAGTCACTTCATTATATTGAAACATTGTTTGAGTTAAAATTAATTAATTTAAACCATGAAAAGCTCCAAGAAGTTCATAAAAAAAGTTACTTCTCAACATTCATACAATCGCTTTTTTTAAAACCGACTATTGTTGATGATTCTATTATTAGAAGATTAGTTTCAAAAATCGCATATATAATAACAGTTTTAATAGAGAAGAAGGTACCTTCTGAATTATTGCCATATGGACATACAGTTGTTGCAGTTTATAAAAAGGTCAAATTATGAAGTTACTTAATGTTGCTTGTGGCAATAGATTCCATAAAAAATGGATCAATATTGACTTTCATTCGTCATCACATGAAGTAAAGGCGATAAACATATTAAACGGTCTACCTTATTCAGATAATTCTTTTGATGTCGTTTATTCAGGCCATTTTCTAGAGCATCTGACAAAAGAACAGACCGATTTTGTCCTTAAGGAAATTTTTAGAATTCTAAAGAAAGAGGGGATTATTCGAATTGTGGTGCCTGACTTAGAGAATATATGTCAGGAATTCCTGGATATTTTATCAGGCATTTCAAATAACAACAATAAAAAAAAGTATGAGTGGATTATTGTTGAACTTTTGGATCAAATGGTTCGGACTCATTCAGGTGGTGACATGTTAGAAATTTATAGAGACAACAATACATTATCTGATGATTTTTTAAAGGAATATATATTTTTAAGGGTTGGTGAAAACTTACATGAATCTTTTGATATCAATGTTGATTTTACCTATAAAGAAAAATTAAAGAAAATTAATTTTAAAAATATACGGAGACATATATTTTACACTTATATCTCCATTATCAAAAAATTATTTCCTCCATCTACCCGAAACGGTTTGATATTAAATACCTCAATTGGAGAAAAACACCTATGGATGTATGATAAATACTCCTTAAGTAATAAAATTACAAATAATGGATTTATTGATATAATTTTTTTCTCACATAATGAAAGTCAGATTCAAAATTTTTCTGATTATCACCTTGACACAAATTATGATGGAACACCTTACAAAGGAGTTAGTTCTCTCTATTGTGAGGCGAGGAAACCATGAAAATCCTCATCATTAACACCCACGACATCTCTGGAGGCGCCGCCCGGGCAGCCTATCGTCTCCACCAGGCATTGCTGGAAGCTGGTGTGGAAAGCAGGATGCTTGTGCAGTCAAAAAAGAGTGCTGATGAAACGGTCATTGGGCGAAAGAGTATAACGATAGCTCAAAAAGCCGTTGGTATTGTGCGTCCACAATTAGATGGATTACCAACGAGGATCTATAACCATAAAACTAAAACATTGTTTTCCCCATCGTGGGTGCCTATGAGTAGTGTCATCAGGGGCATTGAAAACTTTGATCCCGATGTAGTCCACCTGCACTGGATCTGTGGTGGCATGATGTCGATTGAAGATATTGGTAAAATCAAAAAGCCTATTGTCTGGAGTCTGCATGATATGTGGGCTTTCACTGGTGGATGCCATTATGATAAGGAGTGTGGGAAGTATGTAACAAGCTGCGGCTCATGCTCTGTGCTTGGCTCAAAAAAAGAATATGATCTGAGCCGACATGTCTTCTTACGAAAGCAGAAAGCTTTTGCAGATATGGATAATATAATTATTATTGGTTTAAGTAGATGGCTGGCAGATTGTGCTCAAAAAAGTGCCTTATTTGCTAGTAAAAGAGTTCTGAATCTCCCAAATCCAATAGACACAAGAATTTTCGCTCCAATTAAGAAACAAGAAGCCCGAATGGTGCTAAATCTTCCCATGGATAAAAAAATAATACTGTATGGAGCCATGTCTGCAACAAGTGATCCAAGAAAGGGGTATAATGAACTCATCAAAGCGCTTAGAATGATACCACAAGACAGTGATACAGAATTATTGGTTTTTGGTAGTTCGGGCTCAGATAATACATTGGATTGCAATTTTAAAATACATTATCTGGGAAATATACATGAGGATTTGCTTCCCTCTCTATACAGTGCTGCAGATGTTATGGTCGTTCCTTCTTTGCAGGAGAATCTGTCAAATGCTATTATGGAATCACTTGCGTGCGGAACGCCGGTGATTGCTTTTGCCATTGGTGGTAACGGAGATCTTATTGATCATAAACTAAATGGATATCTCGCAGAACCTTTCAGTTCAGCAGATTTAGCTGAAGGGATTTCCTGTGTTCTCAATTCAGCACATCCTGAATTGCTTGCCCAGAATGCAAGAGAGAAAGTTCTTAGGTGCTTTGATCGTAAGGTGGTGGCCAAGAAGTATATTGAACTGTATAAGAGTGTGATAAGATGAACGAGATTATGAATAATGAAAGCCACCATTGTTCATTCTACTCTGCTGGCATCCCCAAACAAAACTCTCAAAAGCAAAACCGGCCACCTCGTTCCAGTCAGTGATATACATGCAATGGCCGGGCGGATTCTTGACTTTCTGGCAGATGACGGGCTGCGGCGATTTCGAATTGAGAGAATGGTGGGGGAGTATTAAATTTCTAATAGGAAATAATGGAAACTGACTTAATTCCAATCATATTCTGTTGAACCATGATCCAGCCAAATAACAACTATTCTACCCTCAAAATCTCCGTCATCACAGTGAGCTATAACTGTGGGAGCACAATTGCCAAAACAATGCAGAGTGTTCTGTCACAAACCCATACAAATTTTGAATATATCATCATTGATGGCTGTTCGACAGATAAGACACATGAAACCATACATGGCATCATTGATACGAGAATTCGGCTCGTGATAGAAGAGGATGATGGCATCTATGATGCCATGAATAAAGGCTTCGGCCTTGCAACCGGAGATATCATTTATTTCCTTAATTGTGGAGATTATCTTGCAAACGAGAGGATCCTTGAGGATGTCTGCTCTTGTTTCCTGGCTAATCCGGATGTAGATATTATCTATGGGGATGTCATTCGTTACGGAGATCAGAAAGAGGAATACCTCAATATGAAGAGAAAGACGCCTCTTCATCTGATGACCCGGTGTATCTGTCATCAGGGTATATTTGCAAAAAGAACTGCATTTCACAATGTAAGGCCTTTTCAAACGGAATATCCAATATATGCTGATTTTGAATGGATTCTAAGTGAAATTTCTCTTCATAAGATTAAATTGAAGTATCTGAATCAGGTTGTCGCATACTATCTGTCAGGGGGATTGAGTGATCAGGATCGTGCAAAAAACTATATTGAAAGGCTTAGATGTACCAGGAAGTACTTTGGTCATGCCATGAAAAGATCATATGTTATTCAGTATCCTTTTGAATGCATTCTTTTTCTTGTAAAATACTGTGGGATGCTGGTACTGTATCGATGGTATCAATTTATAACAAAGATGAGATTGAGACACTAAAAAGGGACGGTTCATCTCCCAACCCCCTCAAACAACCCCCATCTCCGCCAACCTCTTCGGCAGGTACTCCTTCGTCACGAAATCCAGCCCCCGCGCCGCAAATGCCTGCTGTTCCGACTTCAGCCCCATCGACAACTGGAGATTGATCTGCTCCCGCCAGTACTCAGTCGCAAACCGGGGATCGGTGAGTTCCGCCTTGAGGGCGGCCACATCCTGCTCACTCAAAACATCCGCCGGCAGATCATAATCCCGGATATCAGACGGCTGCACCCCCACAAACTGGGCCGCCGGAGTCGCGAGGAGTTCTGACATATGCGCACTCTTGATCGAGCCGTAGGCGACCGAGGCATAGATCCGGTAACTCCAGGGGTCGCCGTCGGTGAAGACGAGGATCGGGAGCTTCAGGTCCTCGTTCAGCTTCTTCAGCATCCGCCGGGTCGACCGGGCCGGCTGCCCCTTCAGGTGGACGAGGATCGCATTGAACTCCTCATCGAAGCCATTCTCCTGGAGACGGGCATACATACCTCCGGTCTCCATTGCGATGACGAACTTCGCGTCATGGTCGAGCAGATCGACG
>NZ_JAUSCH010000093.1 GCF_030651595.1 Candidatus Oleimmundimicrobium sp.
TCATGGTCACCCGATGGGACTAAGATTGCTTTTACCTCAAACCGGGGTGGAAACTGCCAAATCTATGTAATGAACGCTGATGGTACGGATCAAGGAAGCCTCTCATGCAATGATTTTAGTGACAGCGATCCTTCATGGTCACCCGATGGGACTAAGATTGCTTTTACCTCCTCAACCCAGGATGGGAACTGCCAAATCTATGTAATGAACGCTAACGGTACGGATCAGAGAAGCCTCTCATGCAATGATTTTTGGGTATACGGCCCTTCATGGTCACCTGATTTTAGATAATATATTTAAATAAAAAAATGCCCGACTAGCAGGCATTTTTCTTCAAAATATGCTGGTGGGCCTATCTGGATTCGAACCAGAGACCTCACCCTTATCAGGGGTGCGCTCTAACCAGCTGAGCTATAGGCCCACAAATTTGAGAAATAAATTTAGTTATGAGTTCATTGATAAAAAACTTAAATCTCACTTTCTTTCTCTCTTGTCTATAAACAATGAACTACGAATATTGTAATTAAAGGCATTTTTATTTTAACCAGCAAAAGAAAATATATCAAACACTTTTTGAGGTCACTAAAAAAGTTGTCACTCTGCTAAAATTATTGCCCAAACAACTTGCTCGTTACCATCGAAACTGCCAAGCGAGGCCCCTATCCCAATCCTTTTCCATCGTGAATTCATGTAAGTCTCGTAGGCGGTATCGTTCAAATTCTCTTGCACAACCATCGACTCAACACCTTCTCCCGCTATCCCAAGATAGGTTATACGGCCTGTCTCTTTAATATAATTATCTCTTATCATGCCTCTTAAAACTGCTTCATTGCTCTTTTGTCGCGCTTGAGCACATAAATTAGAATCAATTGAAACCTCGTCTATTCCTTCGTATCGTCTAAAATCATTTATTAGTTTAAGCAGGTCAATTTTAAATTCAGCGGGAAGCAGTTTTGTGTCTGACCGTTCTTCTCCAAGCGCGGGCGGAGTTATGGGAACAAATATCTCTTTTTCCGATTCATCTTCCGGCTCAGCCGGCCTGTCTCGAGCTTCTTTCCACCAATCATCTTCTGTGTTTACTATAATTTTTTTTGTTTCTTCTTTCTCTGATGGTTTTTTGTCATCCGAAACGTCAACAAAATCTTCCCCCACAAGAAGGCCAAAATATTTCTTAATATTGGGGTTTTCAAAAAATCGTGTTTTAAAACCAAACACTAAGATAACCGCTAAAATTACAATAATAAAAAGAGTTAACGCTCTTTTTTTATTGCCGCCGGGGCTCTTCGTTTTTTCCTTTTTTTGCTGATTATCCGCGCTCATGATCCACCTTTTAATAAGTCTCAGGTCTTAGGTTACAAGCAAGGTGACTAACAGTCAATTATGCTTTTTCATAAAGATTTCAATAACAATTTATTTTTGCTATTTTTATAATAAAGAGATATGTAAACGAGGCCTCTATGATTGAGATGACCATACATACAATAAACTTAGATTCCTTGACCAATCAACCCGTGATAATCTTAAAAGATTTTTCTGCGCATAGGTTTTTGCCCATTTGGATTGGGCAATTCGAGGCAACCGCAATTTTAATGGAATTAAAACAACTAAAAAATCCACGCCCTCTTACCTACGATCTCTTATATTCTCTCCTCGCAAAATTAGAGATAAAGGTAGATAAAGTTGAAATAAATGACCTTAAAGAAGGTACTTTCTACGCAAAATTACATCTCCTTCAAGAAGGAGTAGAGCTAGAAGTTGATGCCCGTCCCAGTGACGCAATAGCTCTTGCGGTTAGGGCAAGCTCTCCTATTTTAGTCGCCGAAAAAGTTCTCCAAAAAGCTTCCGTCGTCATAGATAAAGAGAAGGAAGAAGAGATGGAGAGGTTTAGAACTTTTTTGGAGACTATAAGCCCCGATGATTTCAGCGAATAAACCATTTAAACATTGTCAAAAGAAAAGAGTTAAAATATCGATTGCGCCATTAGATATCGCTTCCTACCGTGGTGCGATTTTTTCCTTCTTGTTTGGACTTATAAAGCGCTTCATCGGCTTTTTTAACTAAGTCCTTCGGGCCCGATAATTTATCAGAGTTTTGGGCAACTCCAAGACTAATGGTTATATGCTTGTTTCTTTTTTGTCCGTCAATAAAGCGATATTCCTTTACAGCTTGCCTAACTTTCTCAGCAACGCTGAATGCCCCCTGTTCGTCTGTTTCCGGCAAGATGACGACAAACTCTTCGCCTCCGTATCTTGCCACTATATCGCTTCCACGACAGTTTCCAGTCAAAATTTTTGCAATTTTTCGAAGAAGTTTATCCCCTTGCGGATGGCCATAAGTATCATTGTAACTCTTGAAATCGTCTAAATCGAGCATGATGAGAGAGAGGGGCCTGTTATAGCGACTCGCTCTGCTTAATTCTCCACTCAATTTGTTTCTAAAATATCTGTAATTATATAAACCTGTTAGCCCATCTGTTGTGGCAAGTCTTTTGGTCATTTCATAAAGAATAGAGTTTTCAACAGCTATGGCCATTTGAGTTGCAACCACCGTTATCAGTTCAAAATCTTCCTCTGACAAACTATTCAGATTTTCCATTAATGTACAAAACTCTCCCACCAAACAATTGTGCGCGTAAAGAGACATACACCTAATAGAATGTTTTTCTTTTGAAGCCGTCTTTTTTTCGGTAGAAAAACTGAAACCCTCTGGCTGATCTGTTTTATGTTCTCGAGCCTGTTTTAATATTTGCTCTTGCACGCTTTTGGAGAAACCTTTTCCCGTTTGAAAAACAAAATCCTTTTCAAGCTTGTCGTAAACCATTAAAGAGTAAAAATCAAGCCCTAAAACTTTGTTGAGAATTTCTTTTATAATATGCGCTATTTCTTTTATGTCCAGCGTTGAGTGAATGTCTTTTACGGTTCTGTAAATCATTTCCAGTTCTTTTTGTTTTCTAGAAAGCTCGGCTCTTATCTCACTGAGCTCATCCTGAGCTTCCTGTAAAATTTTTTGTAATCCCTTTTCCTCTTTTTTCATTTCAACATTTCACCCTTTCAAAACCCCTAAGGGTTTGAGTTTCACAACTTTTTTAGAAAGTTTCGCTCCATCGCAAACAGCTACTACTTTACTAACATCTTTATACGCTTCAGGCGCTTCTTCAACAAGAAGGGCGTCATGCCCGGCTTCAACCACCACGCCTTTTTCGGCAAGCTCCTTTTTTAGTTGGGCCACTTTAATTTTTCTCTTCGCTTCGGAGCGGCTCATCACCCTACCGGCCCCATGACATGTTGAACTAAAAGCCTCATTCTCCGACTCATTTGTTCCCACAAGAATATAAGATGCTCGACCCATATCCCCGGGGATAATTACAGGTTGTCCTATTTTATGATAAGGCGAATATTTTGGCAAAAGATTAGGGCCAAAAGCTCTTGTCGCTCCCTTGCGATGGACACATAAACGCACGTTTTTCCCGTCTACCATATGATTTTCAAACTTCGCAAGGTTATGTGACACATCATATAAAAGAGTCATACCCAATGCCTCTGCACTCTTTTTAAAAATATTCTCAAATGATTGTCTTGTCCAGTAGGTTAAAAACTGCCTGTTCGCCATGGCGTAGTTAGCCGCGCAAGCCATTGCGGCATAATAATCTTTACCTTCCGCTGAAGAAACCGGAGCACATGATAGCTGTCTATCTGGCAGCTCAAATCCCAGCTTTTTCACAACTTTATTCATTACTTTAATATAATCGCTGCATACCTGGTGCCCAAACCCGCGTGAGCCGGAGTGTATTGAAACAACAAGCTGTTTCTTAAAAAGACCGAAGGCCTCAGCAACCTGTTCATCATATACCTCGATTACCTCTTGAACTTCTATAAAATGGTTTCCCGCACCCAAAGTGCCAAGCTGATTGTGCCCCCGCTCAAAAGCGCGCTTGCTAACTTTGTCTGGATTAGCCTCGCCCAAACAGCCCTTCTCTTCAATGCAAATCAAGTCTTTCTCCCATGCATAGCCTTGCTTAACAACCCAACCTACCCCTGTTGCCAAAACCTCTTTCATTTCGTTTTGGTTGAGGATTATCTCGCCGTGTCTGCCAACACCTTTGGGGATGCTTCTTGAAAGTTCGTGCATTAAGTTTTTTAGCAATGGAGCTGCCTCAGAGGCAAGAATGTTTGTCTTTAAGAGTCTCACGCCACAGCTTATGTCAAAACCGACCCCGCCGGGAGAAATAGTCCCATCTTTTTTTACATCTGTTGCAGCTACCCCTCCAATTGGAAACCCATATCCCCGATGAATATCGGGCATAGCAAAAGAAGCTTTTACAATACCGGGCAAAAATGCAACATTTATTACTTGCTCAAGAGCCTTGTCGTCTTTAGCTAACAAAAGCAGCTCGTCGTCGGCATAAATGATGCCGGGCACACGCATTCCTTTTCGATAGCTTTTGGGAATCTTAAAACTGTATGGACCAACTTTCTCTAAATAGTTAGCCATATTCCTGCTCCTCTAAATATCAAATATCACTCGGGCTTCCCAAATCTTGTTTTTTTCTATTTTTAAATTATGATATGTGCAGGCTTTGATTTGTGTTTTTATTTGGTGACGGCTTAAATCAATTTTTTCGCCATAAGCTTTGGCCGTTAAAAATCGACCGTCTTCTTCCAGGTGGGTAATGTTAAATTTCTTAAGAATAACTTCTTGAACTTCGGAAACATAGATAAGCTCGTTTAACCACTCAACAAGTAAACCTTCTCTGTCTTCGTTCTCAACTTTTAACTCACAAGAAAAGCTGTCGCCAACTTTGTTTAAATCCGCCACTAAACTAAACATTCCCACTGCGGCATTTTCAAAAACCTCTTTAAGGCTTCGGCCATATGCAGCCAAACCAACGTCTGCTGTGTGTTCTAAAATATCAAACTGCTTAGTTTTGGCCATTTTAATAACCTAACTTAGTTGGTCCTCTTCATTTTTGTCGTCATCAGAAGGCTTACTCTTAACCATCCTGGCAACCGCGCTGACCGAATCGCCTTTTTTAAGATTAATAATCTTAACCCCCTTGGTGCTTCTGCTCATACGTGAAACACCTTTAGCGGGAATTTTTATAACCTGGCCCTCGCTTGACACCAGCATCAACTGATACTCGTCATTAATGATTTTCATGCCCGCAAGTTTTTGCTTACCGGAAAAGCGTTTTATGGTTCGAACACCCTTCCCTCCCCGGCCCTGCAAATGATATTGAGAAAGGGGCGTCCTTTTCCCGTACCCGGTGTTCGTGACCACGAACAGATCTCCTTCTTTCTTAATCACGTCCATTCCTAAAACAGCATCATTGCTGTCAAGCCGAAGACCTCTTACTCCGCTGGCTGTTCTGCCCATTGACCGAACATTTTCCTCTTTGAACCGTATCGCTTGGCCTTTTTGAGAAACAAGGATAATATCTTCTCCCCCGTTTGTTAGTTTAACCTCTATCAGCTCATCACCCTCTCGAAGAGTTAGGGCAATAATTCCACCGGTTCTAGCAGTATGGTATTCCTCGAATTCTGTCTTTTTCACCAGGCCTTTTTTTGTGGCCATTATAAGATATTTCCCTTCCTCAAAACCTTTAGCCGCGATAACCGCCGCAATTTTTTCTCCTGATTCAAAGGGCAACACATTGACTATGGCTTGCCCTTTGGCCGTGCGGCTGCATAGAGGCAATTCATACACTTTAACCCTATAAACCTTTCCCTTGTTCGAGAAAAATAAAACGTAGTCGTGGGTAGACGAAACAAAAAGGTGCTCAACAAAGTCACCGTCTTTAAGGTCCATGCCAATGACACCACGTCCCCCTCGATGCTGTTGTTTATATGTTCCCACCGGCAAACGCTTAATGTATCCCGAGTGCGTAATGGTTACAACCATTTCCTCTTCTACAATTAAATCCTCTATGTTTAACTCGCCTTCCGCCGGAATAATTTGTGTGCGCCTTTCGTCTGCAAACTTACTTTCAATCTCCAACAACTCACTTTTTATTATTTCCAGCACCTTGCTCTCATCAGCAAGTATTTTTTTGTAATAAGCTATTTTTTCGAGAAGTTCTTTATGTTCTGCTCGAATCTTCTCCCGCTCCAAACCCGTGAGTTTTTGCAGCTTCATATCCAAAATCGCCTGAGCCTGTTCTTCACTTAAGTCAAAGTGGGTTGTCAGGTTTTTCTTAGCAAGCTCAACTGTTTGGGACTGTTTAATTGTCTTAATAATTTCATCTAAATTATTGAGCGCTACAAGAAGACCTTCAAGGATGTGAGCTCGGGCCTCGGCTTTCCTTAAATCAAACTTGGTCCGCCTTGTGATAATTTCTTTTTGGTGATTAAGATAGTGATGAATCACTTCAGGCAAAGCAAGCACTCTGGGAACGGAGTCAACCAGCGCAAGCATAATAATATTGAAGGTTGTTTGAAGTTGCGTATATTTATATAGTTTATTTAAAACAACTTGCGGAATTGCGTCTCTCTTTAACTCAATTACTAATCGCATTCCGTCTCTATCGGATTCATCACGCAAGTCAGATATTCCCATTATTTTTTTATCTCTAACCAATTCGGCTATTTTCTCTGTGAGTCTTGCTTTATTAACTTGGAAAGGTATCTCGGTAACTATTATATGTTCTCTGTTTGTTGCTGTTTGTTCAATATGGGTTTTTCCCCTAACAAGAACATTCCCTCTGCCGGTTCGATAGGCATCTTGTATGCCTTTTGAGCCAACAATTAGTCCTCCTGTTGGAAAATCCGGCCCTTTAATTTTTTTCATTAACTCTTCAATCGTTACTTCGGGGTCATCGATAGCAGCAATCGTTGCTTCAATTACCTCTTTTAGGTTGTGGGGAGGGATATTTGTTGCCATTCCAACGGCTATACCTGATGAGCCATTAACTAAAAGATTTGGAAACTTAGAGGGAAGAACAGCCGGTTCGACTAATGTTTCATCGAAGTTTGGAATGAAATTAACGGTGTCTTTGTTAATATCTCGCAACATCTCAATGGCCAACTTGGAAAGTCGAGCTTCCGTATAACGCATTGCCGCCGCGCTATCTCCATCTACTGAGCCAAAATTGCCGTGGCCATCGATAAGTTCATACCGGAGAGAAAAATCCTGCGCCATCCTCACTAAAGCATCATAAACCGCGCTATCCCCATGAGGATGATATTTACCTAAAACCTCTCCCACTATTCGAGCACATTTCATATAGGATTTACCGGGAACCATTCCCATGTCATACATGCCGTAAAGAATGCGCCTATGCACGGGCTTTAAGCCATCTCGAACATCCGGAAGCGCGCGTCCCACAATTACACTCATCGCGTAATCGATATATGAGCGCTTCATCTCCTCTTCTATATAAACTGGTTCTATTCTGCCTGTTAAGTCTTGGTCCATTTATTAACTCTCCTTATATATCTAAAAATCTTACGTCTTTTGCGTATTTTTGAATAAAGTTTCTTCTGGGCTCAACCTTGTCTCCCATTAAGGTCGTAAAAATTTCATCCGCTGCAACTGCATCATCTATGGTAACCTGCAACAATGTGCGTTCTTCAGGGTTCATAGTGGTTTCCCAGAGTTGCTCGGGATTCATCTCCCCTAAGCCCTTATAGCGCTGAATCGAGGTTCCCTCTTTCCCCACGCTTTTTATAACTTCACTAAGCTCGTTGTCACTAAAAGCATAGTAAGTTTTCTTTTTGTTGGTTGCTTTAAATAAGGGGGGCCGAGCAATGTAAACACATCCCTGTTCTATCATTGCCCGCATGTATCTATAAAAAAAGGTTAAGATTAGCGTGCGAATGTGGGCACCATCCACATCGGCGTCAGTCATTATAATTGCTCGGTGGTATCTTATCGACTCTAAATTAAACTCTTCTCCCACGCCTGTTCCTAATGCAGAAATCATAGCTCTAATCTCTTCGCTGTTTAAAATCTTGTTAATTCGGGCTTTCTCTACATTTAAAATCTTCCCCTTTAAAGGAAGAATGGCTTGAAATTCCCTATTACGTGCCTGTTTAGCAGAACCACCGGCCGAATCGCCCTCGACTAAAAATATCTCGGACCGCGCCGGATCTTTTGAGGAGCAATCGGCTAGTTTTCCGGGCAGGGAACAACTTTCCAGCAATCCCTTTCTGCGTGTAATTTCTCTGGCCTTACGTGCCGCATTTCGAGCCAGAGAGGCAGATACTGCCTTATCTATAATGATCTTTGCTTCTTTTGGGTTTTCCTCTAAAAATTCTGATAAATTTCTAGAAACAACGCCATCCACAAATCCTCGAATTTCACTATTGCCGAGTTTTGTCTTAGTTTGACCCTCAAACTGGGGATTAAGAAGTTTTATGCTGAGGATAAGAGTTAACCCCTCTCTTACATCGTCGCCGGAAAGGTTCTCTTCCTTTTCTTTTAATAACCCCTTGGAGCGGGCGTAATCATTAATGGTCCTGGTAAGAGCCGCTCTAAGACCGCTTAAATGAGTGCCCCCTTCGTGGGTGTTTATGTTATTGGCAAACGTGAAAATGCTTTCGGAATAACCGTTGTTATATTGGGCGGCAAGTTCCATGTAGTTGCTATTGTCTTTGCCTCCAAAAGATATAATTTTCTTGTGGAGGATGTCTTTATTTGAGTTTAAGTGTTTAACAAAATCAACTATTCCGCCTTTATATTGATACTCATCCTCTTGTGGTTGTTCCCCTCTCTCGTCAATTATTTTAATTCGCAAGTTTTTATTTAAGAACGCTGCTTCTCTCATTCTTTGAGTTAATATATTAAAATCAAAATTAGTGTCTTCAAAAATTTTTTTATCAGGAAAAAAGGTTATGGTTGTCCCTGTTCCCTTAGTTGAACCAACCTCTTCAAGCTCAGAAACGGGCTTCCCTCTCTCAAACGTTTGACGATAAACTTTCCCTTCGCGTCTAACCTCAACCGTTAACTTTTCCGACAAGGCGTTCACGACAGATACTCCGACTCCATGAAGCCCCCCGGAAACACGATAACCCCCTCCGCCAAATTTACCTCCAGCGTGAAGCTTGGTTAAAACAATTTCGACAGCGGAGCGATTATATTTGGGGATATTTTCAACAGGAATTCCTCGGCCATTATCTATCACTGTAACTGAGCCGTCCGGATGAATAAATAACTCAATATTATTACAAAAACCAGCCAGGGCTTCATCGATACTATTATCAACAACCTCGTAAACTAAATGGTGTAATCCCTTAAGACTGGTGCTTCCAATATACATGCTTGGCCGCTTTCTTACGGCCTCAAGTCCCTCTAAAACAGTGATGTCTTTGGCACCATATTCTGTGTTACTCACAAACCACCCTCCCAATTAAAACGTATTAAATTATTATATCATAATATTTAATTCAGCCTATTTTACCTTAAGGTTTGCCTTTTTCTTTTTTTATCAGCCACCATTAATTTTTTTATTTCTTCCCGTAACTCAACATCCTTTATCCCCTCAACCGTTACTTCTATCTCTCTCAAGTCTTCCGGCTCTAACTCAATGTCCTCCATCTCTTCCACTGCTTCCTTTTTAGTCTCGCCATTAAGATTAAATGCTCCTTTTTCGATAGCTGTCGCTCTAAGTTTAATCTCCTTTATTAAATCTTTTCCCAGGCGCTCATTGAGTGTCTTAATTAATTGCTGGCTCATTAAACTGAGCTCTTGTGCCCAGACGGAGTTAGTGGTTCCTATAAGCAATATTCCTTTTTTAAAAAACTGGGGTTGCGCGTTTTTCGCGATAACATCCCCCACTGCCTCGTCCCACACCGCAAAAACTCTATTGCCCGCTATTTCATTTTTTATTCCCATATTCCTTATAAGATCAGTTAGAGTAATTTTTATGCTTTTAAACATACCGTTTCCTTAACAGAACCACCAAGCACCTCTATAGTGTTTATTTTTTCCGTATTTTCATAATTAAAATATTCAGGATTTGTGCTTGTAATTATGGATTGTTTAAGATTTAAAACAACCCTTAAAAGAGCCTGTCTTCTTTCTTCGTCAAGCTCCGACAAAACATCATCCATTAAAAGGAGGGGGCTCCTTTTTTTCTCTTTCTGTATCAACTCTAACTCTGCTAATTTTAAGGAAAGGCTGGCCATTCTTTGTTCTCCTTGCGACCCATATAAACGAATATCCATTCCCTCAACACATAATTTAAGATCGTCTTTATGTGGCCCGACTAAGGTGTTTCCGTAGATTATTTCTTTTTCCCTCATCTCTTCAATTTTCCTCAAAAAGTTATTTTTAACATCTTCACCATCTTTAAGATCATTTAAATAATCCACCGTAAAAAGTTTTCCTGAGTTGATTCCAGAATAAGCCCTACTGCAATATGGTTTTATTTTTTCAACTATCTCTTTCCGGATAAGTATAAAATTACTTCCCGCCGACGATAATTTCTCGTCCCATAAATCAAGGGATTCTTTTTTTTGTTTTTTAATTGCAACTTTTTTTAAAAGCTCGTTTCTTTGTTTTAAAACCCTTAAATAATTCCACCGCAGATGGTTGTAGGTAGGGTTTATTTGTTCTCCCACCTCATCAAGAAAGGCTCTTCTTTTATCTGGTGACCCTTTTGTGATTTTTAAATCCTCAGGTGAAAAAAGAACAACATTTATAAGATTTCTTAAATCTTTTACTTTTTGATTATGCGCCCCATTAATTTTAATAACCCTTGCTTCGCCGGATTTAAATATTACCTCCACACTTTCTTTTTTTCTTTGTCCGCTCAAAGTCCCTTTTACTAATGATAATTTTTCTCCTAACATTATAAGAGGGTCATTTAGCGCGGTTCTATGAGATTTCCCGGCTAGAAGAACATATATCGCCTCAAGTAGGTTTGTTTTGCCTTGGCCATTTTTTCCGGTGATTAAATTTACTCCTAAGAAAAACTTTAAAGAGGTTTTTTTGTGATTTCTAAAATTTAAAAGTTTTAAGTCTTGTAGGTACATAGACGCCCTTGATTAAATTTTTTTCTTATTTTAATTTAAATTAATTAAATTTATTCCTAAACCACTCTCATGGGCATAATTAAGTATAAAAAGTTTTCTTTCCCCTCGGGTTTTATTAATGCTGGTTTGGTTGCGTCAATTCCCTCAAAAACAACTTTTTCTTCATTTACGCTCATTAATCCGTCTAAAAAATATTGGGGGTTGAAGGCAATATTTATATCTCTTCCGTCGCCTTCAGTATTTATTCTCTCAATCGCCTCTCCAACATCAGCTGTGGCTGCGTTAAGTTCCATCATCTTGTCTTGAATTTTTATTTTTACAGGAGAGTTGTTTTGAGTAAACAACAGCACTCTTCTTACTGCTCCAAGAAGAGCTTCTTTATTAATGCTCACCTTAAATTCATACTTCTCTGGTAAAAGTTGTTGGTAGTTGGGGTATTGTCCTTCAATTAATCTTGTAATTAAAACCGTGTTTCCTTCTTTAAAAATTAATTGATTTCCGGTAAACCCTAAAATAATATCATGTTCTTCCCCTGATATTATTTTAATTAATTCATTTAATGTTCTAGACGGAATAATGGCTTGTATTTTATCTTCTATCCCTTCTTTTAATTCTACCTCTTTAATAGCTAATCTATAACTATCTGTCGCTACCATTTTAAATCTATTTTTATTAATATTTAAAAGAACTCCTGTTAAAATAGGCCGTGTTTCATCTATGGACGCTGCTTTAGTAATTTGTTTTATAATTTTAATTAATTCTGAGGAGCTTATAACACAACTTTGCTCTATTTTTAATTCAGGAAATTTAGGGAAGTCTTCTGGTAAAAGGGTTTTTATATTAAATTTTGATTCTTGGCAAGATAATTTAATTTGGTTACTAGAACTATCTAAAAATAATTCTATCGTTGCTTCTGGTAAGTTTTTAATAATATCCCCAATAAGACGCGCTGGTATAACAATAGAACCCTCTTCTTTAATTTCTGCCGGAATACTACATTTAATAGAGAGTTCTAAATTTGTTCCACTTAAAATTAATTCCTTTTTTCTTGCTTGAAATAATATTCCACTTAAAATTGGTAAAGTGCTTCTTATTGAGATTGCTTTTTGAACAATTTGAATTGCTTCCCAAAGATCACTTTGTAAACACTTAATATACATATACACACCCCTTTAATATTTTAAGAATATAAATATATTAAAATAATAGTAGTAATAAGCCCTGTTTATTTGTTAATAACCCACCTTAATTATATTTTACTCTGTTAATAAGACTTGGATAGCTTGTTTTTAAAATTTAATAAAATAAATATTTAAATACTTTTAAAAAGTTATCAACATTAAATTAACAATTTTTACCTTTATTGTTTTTGTTTAATTTTATTTATTAATTCTTGAACTTGATTATATACATCCCTTTTTTCATTAATAAGTTTTTCTATTTTAACATTTGCGTGCATTACTGTTGTGTGGTCTCTTCCCCCAAACTCCTCCCCTATTTTAGGAAGAGATAGATCTGTTAACTCCCTTGATAAATACATAGCTATTTGTCTGGGATAAACAATTGATTGGGTTCTCCTACTTCCCACTAATTCAATTTTTGAAATATTAAAATATCGGCACACTTCATTTTGTATAGTTTGGATAGATATAGGTCTACTCTCTTTATTGGAAAATATATCCTTTAACACATCTTCTGATAATTTAACATTAATAGGACATTTAGTAAGAGAAGAAAAAGCAACAACTCGAGTTAATGCTCCCTCTAACTCTCTTATATTTGATTGAATTCTTGAAGCTATAAATTCCATAACCTCAAAAGGAACAGTCGCTTCTTGATAAAGGTGCGCTTTTTTTTGAAGAATTGCTATCCTTGTTTCTAAGTCTGGTGGTTGGATATCAGTTATTAAACCACATACAAATCTAGACCTTAACCGGTCTTCAAGTGTTGATATATCTTTTGGTGGACGGTCGCTTGAAATTACAATCTGTTTATTTGCTTCATAAAGATTATTAAAAGTGTGAAAAAATTCTTCCTGGGTAGCTTCTTTCCCCGCAATAAATTGAATATCATCAACAAGCAATATATCTACTTTGCGATATTTTTGATGAAATCCCGCAATTTTCCCTTTATCTCCAATAGAACTAATAAAGTCATTTGTAAATTTTTCCGTGGAGACATATTGAACCTTTAACCCTTTATTATGTTGGTGTATATAATGCCCGATTGCTTGAAGAAGGTGGGTTTTTCCTAACCCAACCCCACCATATATAAACAACGGGTTATAAGCTTTAAATGGTTGTTCTGCCACAGCGAGTGCCGCCGCTTGGGCGAATCTATTACTACTTCCCATAACAAAATTATCAAATATATAACGCGAATTAAGTGAGGGATTTTTTATAGAGGGGGCGTCTGCGGTTTGGGTGAATTTTTTTAAGGGTGGATTGTTTTTTGTCTCCTCATTTAAAACAAATTTAATATCAAGGTTTTTCCCTATTATATTTGAAACAATTTCTTTTAATGTTTGAGAATAACGAGTCTCCAGCCATTCTCTAATAAAAGAATTAGGGGTTGAAATTATTAGGATATCATTTTGTATAGCTAAAGGGGACGTGTTATCAAACCACGCCTTAGACATAGGAGTGTTTAGCCCCTTTTTAATTATACTTAAAGTTTCTTCCCATATTTCATTAAGTTGATTTTGCAAAGCAACCACCAAAATATTATTTAGAGTTTAAAAATATCTCTAAATATCTTATCCCTTTTTGAGTTAGGCCCCTCTTTCCTTGTTCATTGGCTTTTACCAATCCCAGCTCCTCAAGAAACGAAAGATCTCTATATGCCGTGCTTAGACCCAGATTTAGCTCTTTGGCAATTTTTGAGGGACCGACGGGACCTACTTCTGTGACTAAGAATAACACCTTTTTTTGTCTGTTGGAAAGATTAAATTTAGAAGAGTCGCTCTCTTTACTTGTTTTGGCTTTCGGGGTGTCTGCCGGCATTGATTTGGTCGCCAAACTAGGGGTTGAAGGCAGTTTAATTGTTACAACGCTTCCTGTGTTTAGGTTGTCCTCAATTTTAATTGAGCCTCCTGTAATTTTTAATATCTCTTTAGTTATAGGGAGCCCCGAGCCAACACCTTTTATTATTTTTTTCATCTCCTGGTTGGCCGTGGAAAACCCTGGCTCAAATGCTTTTTCTTTGTCTTTTATTCCTGGTCCTTGGTCAGATATTTTAATAGTGTTTCCATTGTCTAAGATTGTTATTATAACCTCTTTAAAGTGGGCGTGTATGAGGTTTTCTATTAACTCTTTAATTATTGTAAAGGGGACGCCCCCCCCTTTTTCTTGTGAGAATTGGTAGGTTTTTGTGCTTAAAATATTTATAAATTCCTGATAATCATCATGTGAAAGCTCGATAACGCGTGGAGCAGAGGAAGGGGTATCATATACGGCAATTCTAGCCCCCTCCCCTTTTATTAGTTTTTTCCGGGTCTCTTGACTTAAGAGATTATTTTCCGGACCCCTGTCTTTACCTTTCGGGTTTCCGTCTCCGGAATCGCTTTTTTCTTTTAAAATCTTTTCTAAAAATCTTTCCATATCATGGTCTCCACAATTAATTTTAAATAGGTGTGGATAAGTTGACACCCACCCGAACACCGACCCCTAAGAGCTCTTTCATTTAATCCTAAACAAAAAATTCCCATAACCATCAAGTTGAAATTTATCCCGCTTGAAAGCATGTAATGTGGGAAAATAACTATTTTATCCACAAACCTTTCCACACCTGTGGAAAGGTTTGGAAAGTTGTTTTTTTTATTTTTAAAACACCTGGACTTAACAATTTAACAATCATCCCCCTTCCATGTTTCCCGGGAAAGTTGTTTTTTGGAAAACAAAACAATTATAACAAAGTTTATTAAAAACTAAACCAATAAACCTTTACCGGTAGATGATTTTGGATTTAAAAAGCGGTTTTCCCCATTCTTTCTTGACACATTATATGCACCACGTTATAATAACTCAGCTTATGAAGAAACAAACAGGAGGTCAGTCCCCTTGAAAAGGACGTATCAACCAAAAACGAGAAAAAGAAAAAAAACGCACGGCTTTTTTAAGCGAATGAGCACAAAAGCGGGAAGAAAAATATTGGCAGCTCGTCGCAGAAAAGGTCGGAAGAGACTGTCTGCCTAGTGGTTTAATGATGCAAGGACACTCACGTCTTACAAAAAAAAGAGATTTTCGTGAAGCGTATAAAAAGGGCACCGTTTTTAAAAACAAGTATTTAGTAATATGGAAGCTGAAAAAGGAAAATTCTGGAAAAACTAGGATTGGATATTCAGTAGGGAAAAAACTAGGAAACGCTGTTGAGCGGAATCGGCTTAAACGTATTCTAAAAGAAGCTTGTAGGCGGAAGGAAAAAGAGATTAAACTGGGTTATGATTTAATAATTTTAGCTCGTGGTCCTGTGAAAAAAAAGAATTTTTCCGAGGCCCAAGAAGCCCTGTTAGATGTTTTTACTAAAGCGGAATGTTTAAAAAAATGAAACTTATTTTAATTGCAATCATAAAAGTATATCAGAAATATGTTTCCGGAATTACCATGCCGTCGTGTCGTTATTATCCTAGTTGTTCAGAATATACAATAGAGGCGCTGGAAAAATATGGAATTTATAGGGGCTCATTGCTTGCCCTGAAAAGAATTGCGAAATGTCACCCCTTCTCTCCAGGAGGGTACGATCCCGTAAAATAAGGAAGGGGTTTTTAGGTGTATCAAATTTTAAAGCCAATTGTAGATATTTTACTCCAAGTCTTAGTTTTCTTCAATAAGTATGTTAATAACTGGGGATGCTCAATAGTTCTTTTAACAATCGTAGTTAAGATTGTTCTATTGCCGCTTGCAATCAAACAAACGAAGTCGATGGAAAACATGAAGAAATGGCAGCCCGAGATCACCAAATTACAGCAGAAATATAAAAACGATAAAGAAAAGCTTGGGAAAGAGACGATGAAGTTTTACAGTGAGAACAAGATTAATCCCTTAGGCGGGTGTCTCCCCCTTCTCCTCCAAATGCCTATTTTCTTTGCGTTGTTTAGGTTGCTTGCCCACGGGGGCCCAGTGTCTAGTGAGCTTGAAGGAGCCAGTTTCTTAGGAATATATAGTCTAACTGCTAGTTTTAGTTCGGCTTTGCATGCGGGACAGGGCCTTATTGGCTGCGCGCCATTTGTTGCTTTGCTTTTATTAATGATGGCAAGTCAGTATGTGATGCAGAAAATGATGACAGCGGATCCTAAACAAGAAAAAATGATGCTTCCGATGACGGCGGTAATGGCCGTAATTGCCTACAGTTTGCCAGCCGGGTTGCTTATATACTGGGTAGTTTTTAATATTTTAAGCGTGGCACAACAATATTGTATTGTAAAGACTTTAAAACTAGATGCTGGAGTGTAAAAAACCGATGGATAAGATAATTGAGGCTGAAGGAGAAACCATAGAAGAGGCAATTAAAATAGCTCTTGAGGAGCTCAAGGCCTCGCAAGATGAAGTTGAGATTGAGGTATTAAGAGAGAACAGCAAAGGGTTTCTCGGACTTGACAAAAAAAGAGCAAGGGTGAGGGTAGTAATAAAAGACAAAAAAATTAAAAGAGGAACCGAACTTGTTGAGAAGATTCTCGAACTTTTTAACCTAAAGGCCAGTGTTAGCTGTGCTGAAATTGAAGGCAGAATTCATTTAAACATAGAGGGCGAGAACTTAGGAATTCTTATTGGACGCAATGGTTCTACATTACAAGCCCTGCAGCTAATTATTGGTGTGGGAGTAAATAAGGGGGAAGAAACAAGAAAGCCCGTAGTCTTAGATATAGAGGGATATCGTCTTCGAACAGAAAAGTCCTTGAAAAGTTTAGCTAATCGATTGGCGGAATTAGCCGTTAATGAAAGGAAAATTGTTTCCTTAAGACCAATGAGCGCGTTTGAGAGAAAAATTATTCACGAAGCCCTGCAAGACAATCCGGAAGTTCAAACTATCAGCGAAGGCGAAAGGTCGGAAAGAAGAGTGACAATTCGTCCGGTTGACGAAGAAAAATAAACCAAAAGCCCCTTTTAGCTTGGCTTTTCTTTGATGTTTCACGTGAAACATTTTCCTCGAAATGAAAAAACCACCTTTTACTTCCTTTATAATCCTGGTATAATTTCTCTATTAATTTTAGTTTAACCATGAAAGGTAAATGAGAGTGTATTCCCCTGGTACGATTGCAGCGATTTCCACCCCCTTGGGTACTTCAGGAATAGGAATAGTGCGCCTTAGCGGTAGCGATTCTATAAATATTGCCTCCAAGGTTTTTCTTTCACCGAAAAGAAAAACTCTTAGTTCTAAATCACACGTTATTCAATATGGCTACATATTTAATCCTGAAACGGGAAAAAAGATAGATGAAGCATTGATAAGCATTATGAAAAGTCCACGCTCCTATACCCGGGAAGACATCGTAGAGATTAATTGTCATGGGGGGATAGTCCCTCTTAGGGAAGTTTTAGAAGTTGTTTTGGCAAACGGAGCCAGGTTGGCGGACCCGGGAGAATTCACAAAAAGAGCGTTTCTTAACGGGAGAATTGATCTTGCTCAAGCCGAAGCCGTGATAGATATAATAAATTCTCGAACAGAAGTAAGCTTAGGAGCAGCAATGCGCCAGCTTGAGGGTGCGTTATCAACAGAGATTAACAAGATAACGGACAAAGTTTTTGAAGTAATGGTTCAATTGGAGGCGGCGATAGACTTTTCTGAAGAAGACCTTAATGTTTTGCCGCGTTCTGAGCTTAGTTTAAAACTGGAAAACGCCCAAAGGAAAATATCAAACCTGTTAGCTGACTGGGAAAACGGGCGAATACTTCGGGAGGGCATTCGTACAACTATTGTAGGCCGTCCGAATGTTGGGAAATCGAGCCTACTGAACGCTCTTTTAAGGGAAAATCGCTGTATAGTAACGTCTATTCCCGGAACCACCAGAGATATTATTGAGGAAACGATAAGCATAAAGGGAGTTCCTCTGGTAATGCATGATACGGCTGGCCTCAGACATCCTCAAAACGAAGTGGAACAGCTGGGAATAGAGCTTAGCAAGAAATCGATTTCTGAGGCGGACCTGGTGTTATTTGTTGTTGATTCCAGTGATCCCTTGCATAAAGAGGACAAGGAAGTAATTAAAGAACTAAAAGGTAAACGTGTAATATTGGTCTTAAATAAATCCGATCTCCCAAGTGCTGTAAGGGAGACAACATTTAAAAATATTCTTTGTTATGAGCGATGTGTAAGCACGTCTACGATAAAAGAAGAAGGTATTAATGAACTTGAGGACGTTGTGGTTGAAGTGGTCTTTTCTGGTAAGGCCGGGCATGCAGGCGAGACGTTGGTGACTAACCGAAGGCACAAAAGCTCTCTGGTTAAAGCTTTAGAGGGAATAACGGAAGCTCTTAGAGCTCTTAAAAATGAAGAGTCAGAAGAGTTTGTTATAGTTCCGCTCAAAGATGCATTAGAAAGCTTGGGTGAAATTGTGGGGAAAGTAACCAGCGAAGACCTAATAGAGGGAATATTTGCTCAATTTTGCATTGGTAAATAGTTTGCCAAGAATTCTTGACTAAAGAAAATTTGGCAAACTATTTATTTTTATTGAAATTTCCTTTAATTTGAGAGGGAGCTAAATGAAAAAAAAGTACGATATTATGGTGGTAGGGGCAGGTCATGCTGGTTGCGAGGCAGCGTGTGCTGCTGCAAAGATGGGTTGCGAGGTATTACTTATAACTCTAAACCTCGACTCTATAGCTATATTATCCGGCAGCTCTTTATTTGGCGGACCCGGAGGGGCTCAGCTTTTGTGGGAAATTGATGCTTTAGGTGGGCAAACAGCAATCAGGGCTGATGAAACCTCCTTATATCATCGGAAGTCGTCTAATTCTGACAGTTATAATGACCGGGCAGCGGTTGCCGTTGTTAACAAACGAGAATATCACTTAAAAACGAAATATTTTTTAGAGAATCAGAAAAACATTTTTCTTAAACAAGACATGGTAACTGGTTTGATTTTGGAGAAAGATCACGTAATTGGGATTCGAACGAAATTTAGCGGTGATTTTTTCGCGGGCAATGTGGTTATTGCCGGGGGGACTTTTTTAAGAGGAACTACCAGCATGGGGCCAGCTTTATTTTCAGCCGGCAGAAATGGCGAGATTTCATCAAATGAGTTGTCGTCAGAGCTCTTGAAACTTGGATTTAAATTAGGGCGGCACAAAGTGAAGTCAGCGCCTCTAATTGACAGTAATACAATTAATAAAAAAAAGGTTGATATCCAAGAAAGCGACAATGGAACTTCTGGTTTTTCGGTTTGGAGCAAGCCGTGTCAGAAGAAGCAATTAAATTGTTATATTACCCGAGCTGGCTATCGAGCAGCGGATCTTGTTTTGAAAAACAAAAACAGCCCGGCAGACGCATTAGGGCTTGAGAAGTTTTTGGGCGATTATCCGGCTACCGAAGGGGCAGTAAGATTTGACGGAAAACCTGATTGCACAGTTGTTATTCAACCGGTTGGGCAGCATGCTGTTGAAGTATTTGTTTGCGGGTTATCAATGGACATGTCCGAAGATGCTCAGTTAGAGATTGTTAGGGAAGTAGAGGGGCTCGAAAAAGCTGAGATTATGCGTCCCGGTTATGCTGTGGAATATGATTTCGTGGTTCCCGCTCAACTTAAACCAACTCTTGAAACAAAAACTATTGATGGTTTATTTATGGCCGGGCAAGTGATAGGGACAACCGGCTAC
>NZ_JAUSCH010000094.1 GCF_030651595.1 Candidatus Oleimmundimicrobium sp.
CGTCGAGGCAGCGTTTTGCCTGCGGCTTCCTTCAGACTCCACCTCGCGGTGGCAGCCCTTGCCGTCCGGCTAGCAGTTCCCCCTGTCGGGCCTGCAGAGGACTTTCACCTCCAAGTCGGTGCGCCCTGCCGGGCGCACGAAATCAAAAGGGGCCGGAAACCTTCCGGCCCCGCGCTGTCTTTTTCCTGAGGACGATACTCAGTGGACCCTGGAGCCGGGCGCTATCTCCCTGTCGACAGTGAGGAGAGCCAGCCCCTTGCCGTCGGAGGTCTCGGCCGCAAGAAGCATGCCGCTGCTTGTCACGCCCCTCAACGTCGCCGGCTTGAGGTTGCAGATGACGATTATGGACTTGCCCTCCAGATCCTCCGCCGAGCGGAAATCCCTGATCCCTGAGACGATGGTCCTTCGCTCGTAGCCGAGGTCGAGTTCGATCCGGTACAGCTTGTCCGCCTTCGGGACAGATTCGACCTTGAGCACCCTGGCAACCCTGAATTCGACCTTGCGGAAGTCCTCGATCCCAATCTCTTCCTCGTGATCGCCCGGATCAGGAGTTGCATTCTTCTTCGCGTACCTTTCCGCCTTTTGCGCCTCCCACTCCTTCATGTCGATCCTCGGGAAGAGAACATCCCTCTTGTTCACCCTGCATCCGGCCGGGATCTGCCCCCATCCCAGGGAACCGGGGTCCAGCATGGAGGGGTCGCCCTCAAGGCCCAGCTGTGTGAAGAGTTCGCCTGCCGTATGCGGCATGAACGGCGCAACCATGGCTGCCGTCATTCGGAGCGTCTCGCAGAGCGTGTAAAGGACTGGGTCGAGCCTTTCCGTGTTCTTTTCCTTGCCGAGTTTCCACGGCATCGTCTCGTCGATATACTTGTTGCCCCTCCTGACAAGAGCCCAGACTTCCTTGAGCGCTTCATCGAAGGAGTAGGCGTCCATTTTCGCAATGAAGGAGTCCCTTGTCGCAAGGGCAAGTCTCTCCATCTCCCGGTCGAGATCCGAAGGGGAGGATGATGGAAGCGGGATCGTCCCCCCGGAGAAGCTGTTTATCATCTGGAGCGTCCGGTTTAGCAGGTTTCCAAGATCGTTGGCCAGGTCGGAATTGACCCTTCCGGCCAGGGCCCTCTCCGAGAAATCCCCGTCTGACCCGAACGGTATCTCCCTCATCAGGAAGTACCTGAACGCGTCCACCCCGTAAAGATCGGCCATTTCGAAAGGGTCCACGACATTGCCGCGGGACTTGGACATCTTTTCTCCTTCGACCGTCCACCATCCGTGCGAAAACACCGTCGCCGGGGGGGTGAGTCCGAGAGCAAGGAGCATTGCGGGCCACACTATGCAGTGGAATCTGATTATGTCCTTCGCCATAATATGGTTGACGCCGGGCCAGAATTTCTTCATGCATTCGGCGTTGTCGGGGTAGCCGCAGACCGTCAGATAGTTGATGAGGGCGTCGAACCATACATATATCACGTGCGCTTCGTCTCCGGGAAGGGGTACGCCCCATGAAACGCTCGTGCGGGATATGGACTGGTCCTTGAGCCCCCCCCTTATGAAACTCAGGACCTCATTGTAACGGGTCTGGGGCAGGATAGCGCTGGGATTCTTCTCGTAATAATCCAGAAGCGGTTTCTCATACCGCGACATGCGGAAGAAGTAGCTCTCTTCGGTCATGTTCTGGAGAGGTCGGCCGCAATCCGGGCAGACTCGCCCCTCCCCGATCTGGCTC
>NZ_JAUSCH010000095.1 GCF_030651595.1 Candidatus Oleimmundimicrobium sp.
ATTGTCGATGAAACGCACCAGCGACACCCTGGCCTTGCCCTCGACCAGCACCTTGACCGTGCCATCGGGCAGCTTGAGAAGCTGCAACACGCTGGCCAGCACACCCACCTCGAACATACCCTCGGGGCCCGGGTCCTCGGCGGCGTGATCGATCTGCGCAACCAGCAGGATCTGCTTGTCCTCGCGCATCACCGCCTCAAGCGCGCGCACCGATTTGTCACGTCCCACGAACAGCGGAACGATCATGTGCGGAAACACCACCATGTCGCGCAACGGCAAGACCGGATATGTGTTTGTTTCGACTGCCATCTACCTACCTCTATTCTTCCACGCGGGCAGCATGCCGTATCATGCCCCCCGATCATGCCAACATCTGGGGTATCCCACCCCTGAATTCAACACGCCACCGGCACGGTTATGTTTCCGGTATATGGCAAATCTTAGGCCCGGCCGGGTGATTTTCCCGGCAGAAGACATCATGGTTACCATTCCGTCAACAAAGACTGTACCAGACCGGAGCGCCGCCAATGGTGCATCAGATCCTCGCCACAGCGCCTTGACGCAACCAGCGAGAACGGTTGCGGGCCAATCCCGGTCACACCCATGCCGCCCAGACCGGCAGTGCCATCGGCACCAAAGACATGGCCTGCGCTGAACACCACCATCTCGTCAACCAGCCCGGCGCGCATCAGACTGGCGGCAAGCCCGCCGCCACCCTCGCAAAACACCCGCGTGATGCCCCGCGCCCCCAGCTGCTGCAACGCATTGGCGATGTCCAGCCGCCCCAGACCATCCAGATCGCAGGCCACCAGCGTCGCACCCGCATCCTGCCAGTCGCGCCGCGTGGCCCTCGGCGCCTGCGGGCCATGCAGCATCCAGACCGCATCCTCGCGCGCCGAAAGCCCCAGCCGCGCGCCAACCGAAACCCCCAGCCGGCTGTCGGCCACCATACGCACCGGCTGATGCGCGACGCCGAGCGCGCGCACCCGCAGATCGGGGTCGTCGGCACGCGCGGTGCCCGCCCCCACCATCACCGCATCGTGACGCGCGCGCAGCAGATGCACCACCCGGCGCGCCTGCGCCCCGGTAATCCAGCGGCTGACCCCGGCGGCGGTGGCGATCCGGCCATCGAGCGACAGCGCCAGCTTCAGCGTCACCATCGGGCGGCCCTGCGTGATGCGCAGCAGGAACCCGGCATTGGCCAGCGCCGCCGCCTCGGCCTCGACACCGTCATCCACGACAATACCGGCCGCGCGCAGCATCGCATGCCCCCGGCCCGCCACCCGCGGGTCGGGGTCGCGCAGCGCGGTGACCACCCGCGCCACACCGGCCCCGATCAGCGCCTGCGCGCAGGGCGGTGTCTGGCCGGTATGCGCGCAGGGCTCCAGGCTGACATAGGCCGTCGCGCCACGCGCCGCCGCCCCGGCCTGCGCCAGCGCACAGACCTCGGCATGGGGCCGCCCGCCCGGCTGCGTCCAGCCGCGCCCGACAATCACGCCCGCACGCACGATCACGCAGCCGACCGCCGGGTTGGGCCAGACCCGCCCCAGCCCGCGCCGCCCCAGGTCGATGGCAAGGCGCATGAACCGGCTGTCGGCTCCTGTGCTCATCGCGACCGCCACCCCT
>NZ_JAUSCH010000096.1 GCF_030651595.1 Candidatus Oleimmundimicrobium sp.
AGAGGAAGTTAAAGAGGAAGTTAAAGAGGAAAAGATAGAAGAACCTAAAGAAGTTAAAGAGGAAGCAAAAGAGGAAGTTAAAGAGGAAAAGATAGAAGAACCTAAAGAAGTTAAAGAGGAAGTTAAAAAGGAAGAGGAAGAAGAAGAAGAGGAAGTAGTGCCTGAACCAGGCTCACTTGAAGAAGCTTTGCAACAAATGAAAAAAGAGAGAGCTCAAAAAAAAGAGTAATTAATGAAGATGACACGATTTTAAAATAAGCTTGAGGAAGTAGCTAATTTATTAAAACACTGGTTTAGGACACATGATATTTTAATTCCGTTTTCCGTTTATTTTAAGAATAAGCATATATATGAGTGATTTTTAAAGCGGGGAATTAAGGTTAAAAACAAGATAGTTACTGGCTACGTTTTTACTTGTTTTAGTTTCTCCTTATTTTTATTTCCATGATAGATTTTTTATAAAGAACTAATAATATTTATGAATTTTTTAATTAAATATCGATAAACGGAGGATTTATCGTGTTGATTTTAGGTGTAACCGGATGTATTGGTTCTGGGAAAAGTACTGTTGCAAAAATGTTGGCTGCTCGAGGAGCTCGGATAATTGACGCAGATGCTATAGCTTGCGATGTAGTTGTTCCTAATTCTGAAACATTTATCCAGGTTGTAAGTGAATTTGGTCGGGTTGTATTAAAAGAAGACGGCACGCTGGATAGAAAAAGAATTGCAAAGATTGTTTTCAATGATTTACGCAAACTTGTAATTTTAAATAATATTATTCATCCGGCAATAATAGGTAGCATTAAGAAGACGCTTGATAAGTATCAAAGAACCTTACCTACTGAAAAAGTTGTTGTTATTGATGCACCGCTAATTGTTGAAACCGAGCTTCTTTCATTGATTGACTCTTTGTTGGTTGTCGTAGCCGATGAAAAAATTCGTCTGGAACGTTTGTTAAAAAGAGGTTATTCAAAAGATGATGCTATAGCGAGGATGAAGATACAAACTCCTCAGGATGTTCTCCTTAAACATGCAGATTATGTAATTGAAAACGAAGGAACATTAGAAAAGCTTAAAGAGAGAGTTGATGAGTTGTGGGAAAAGATAATTGGCAGATAGCAAATGCCTGCCCGCCTTTGGAGGGGCGGATGGCAGATAGCATATGGCTTTTATGGCAGATAGCTTATGGCTTATGGCAGATGGCGAATAGCTTATGGCTGATAGTAGAAAGTGAGAGCAAAAACAAACAAACTCCCAACTCCCGACTAAGAGACTATCGACTGATGGGTATAGGGTAAAGGGTAATGGGTAAAAAAACTGTAAACTGTAAATATTAAATTGCAAAATTGTTTCCCTTTTGGTTTCAAAACTTTAAAATTTCCAATTTCCATTTTACAATTAGCTGCGAAGCAGCTATGGCTTATGGGTTGCGAGATGAGATTACTGAACCCAGAAAGGAACTTACTTCTTCCGAGTCGGGATTATCCTCTTTGTAAGTTTTGAAATCATGCTCTTTTGGGACTTTTTTTTGGGTTCTTTGGCGAGGATCTTTATCACAATATCGCGCTGACAGATCATCCCGACTAATTTTCCGTCATCCACAACCGGCAGGATTCTTTTTGCGTGCTCAAACATTACATCGATGACATCGGATATTGTGTTATCAGGGCTCACTGTGACTACGGGAGAGACCATTATGTCTCTTACTTGATCTGCAAAGACGCTTTGAAGGTTTTGCCTTCTATATATTTTTAAGAGGTCTTTTTTCGTGACAATACCGCTTAGTTTACCTTCATCGTCAACTACGGGGAAACCGTGAAAATTGTATTTCCTGAACTTATCGGCAAGCTCATCAAGAGAATTATTTTCATTCACGGTTATGACATTCTTTTTCATTATTTCTTTTACTTCGGCATGTGGCAGTCTGTTCATCCCAATTCCCTCTTTTCTTCGGGGACTTCATTTGCTTTAAAAATTGCCCATTTAGTAAAAGGCGGTCCTATAATCTGGAAGATTAAGGTTGTGCCCGCGATTACGTTTATTGCTAACAGTCCAAGCTCTCGCCCTGCCGCGCCGTATGGCTGAAAGTCACTGAGCGCTTGTATAGATAAACCGATAGCTACGCCCGCTTGAGATAGGAGGCAAAAACCGAGGTATTTTCTGACGGTCTCCGGTGCATTTGATACGCGTCCACCGACCCATGTACCGATACTTTTTCCGAGTACTCTGTTAATTATATAAGCCAATCCTATAAGGCCGAGTTTTGCTAGTAAACTTATTTGGAGTCGTGCCCCCGCGAGTATAAAAAACAAGACAAATATTGGAGGAGTAATTCTTTGAACGACATCAAATATCTCCGTTCTTTTATTAATATTTATAACCGTGGCCCCCATGGCCATATTTGAGAGAATTAAAGAGGAATGAAACATTGAGGCCAGTCCGGTACAGAGCGCTATCGAGCCGATTCCTAAGATCATTAAAGCTTCACGATCGTGAATTTTCTTAATCGTATAAGCTAATATGGCGCCGACAAGTATTCCGATGAATAAAGAACGTCCTATTTCTAGAAGCGGTCCCTCTAAAAGATGAAGAGCTGATGATATATTTTGATGGGCCAGAAGTGTTTTTATCATGACGGCTGAGAAAGCATAGATTATAATTGCCGCGGCATCATCTAGTCCCACAACCGCGTATAAAGTTGTTGTAAGAGGGCCCGATGATTCGTACTCTCGCAGGACATCGACCGTTGCAGCGGGAGCTGTAGCTGATGCTAATGCGCCGAAAAGAAGCGCGACTGTAAGTTTTTGTGTGCAGGCATAGATGGCAATGGTTACAAAGATAAAGGCGCCAAGACTTTCCAGTATTGTGATGGTGAATATACTCTTCCCGAGTTTCTTAAAGACCGCGATGGACATTTCCCCGCCTATCGCAAAACCTATGAAGGCAAGAGCAAACGAGCTTATCATATCCAGACTATTTAGTGTTTGCTCATTGAAGATACCTAAGAATGATTTTCCGAGTAGAAGACCGATGATGATAAAACCTACCACCTGAGGAGCTTTAAAAATTTTTTTACCTAATCTACCACCGAAGAAACCAATTAAAATAGCAAGTCCCAGAAGGGTGATTAAAAAATTAACAGACGGTGAAGCCAACGACATTTAACAGAGTCACTTCCTAATGAAGAATTAATGTTTTCCAGAAACTAGTCTGACGATATTTATAGCACCAGTTTTACTGGTAGTCAAATTATTGCAGCTAATTTAGCTCGTTGTGGATTTTAATACTCATTGAATATTTTTGAGAGTTTCTATTGTATAATTCATTTACGAGAGGGATATTTTTGCCTGGTAAAATTGTGATTTGTGATGCGAGAGAACATAATTTAGGGGATATATAGTCGGTCGAGGTAAGGAACACAGTTTTAGTAATCGAATACTAATTGGATGTAGTTAAGGCGGGTATGTTGTTGCAACCGGAATGCCTGAAGAGGTAGTTAAAACCTCTGTTTTTATACGGGCAAATTTTTAAGGAAAATGTTAAAAATAGAATAGATATTTGGAGGGAGAGAGAGGATATGTTAAGTATCGCACTACCAAAAGGGAGCTTGGAGGAGCAAACCCTGATGCTTTTTGCTCAGGCGGATCTTCCGATAAAGAAAGGAAGTCGTCAATACAATCCGACAGTGAATGATCCGAGAATAGATAGGATTAAAATTTTAAGGCCACAGGAGATACCCAAATATGTAGAAGAGGGCTATTTTGATTTAGGAATATCGGGGAAAGATTGCATCGTGGAATCAGGAGCGGATGTTGTTGAGATTGCCGATATGCCCTATGCCAAAACGGGGACCGGCAAAATGAGGATGGTTATTGCCGTACCGGACAAT
>NZ_JAUSCH010000097.1 GCF_030651595.1 Candidatus Oleimmundimicrobium sp.
TGGCGGGAGGAACGTAAGGTTATTATTCTGTCATTGCGAGGAAGTGGGAATAACCATCTCCGTCATTGCGAGCGAAGCGCGGCAATCTCAAGATCATCACCACGCCCTTCGGGCTCGTGATGACGAATAGGGTGTCATTGCGAACGAAGTGAAGCAATCGGTTTTTAAATTTACAATGATGCGTAAGCGATACCTCTCGTTATTACCGTGCTAGTAGGCAGTGAAGCAATCTAGACTGCCACGCTCCTTTTAGTCACTCGCAGTGACAAATAGGGTGTCATTGCGAGTTCCGATGTTTCATCGGGACGCGGCAATCTTGAGATCACCACGCCCTTCGGGCTCGTGATGACGAATAGGGGGTTATTGCCTGCCTGCCGGTAGGCAGGGCAGAACTCGCTCCGATAAATCAAAGCTCAAACAGCTTTGGCTTATTTCCTAAACAACCTATTTTGAAACCTAAAAATGACCCTTCGTTTCTCCCCTTTGTTCTTCCAGTGCCTGAGGCAGGGTCATCTCGGTCTCGACCTCGGAGAATTTCTCTCGAATTGGAGCCCTCTTCTTGATGTCCGAGACGAAGCCCGACTTGAAAGGGAATGAAATGAGGGATGATATAACAATTTAAAATAATTTAAAATAATTTATAACGATTTAATCCATTAATTACTTAACAACCTTCGTATTAACGCATTAACGTTATAACGTTAATGCGTTAATAGCTGATTATGAATTTCTGGAATGGGTTAAACAAATTGTATGCTCATATAGTTTACTCATATAGTTTATGTATGCTCATATAGTTTACCTGCCGCAGGAGGGCTTGCCCGCTTTCAGCCAAATGCTTTAACCAAAATAATCCTCCGGACTAGATGGTCCTATAGACTACTGCCGGTAGGCATGGTCAGCGCTCTCATATACCTGCCCGCCTTGAGAGGGTCGTCCCCGAACAGTCCACTGGGGTTTTAAAAACTAAAATTAATAAAAGTTTTTTTGTTTTCCCTGAAGACTGGTAGCTGGCAGATGCCTGCCCGCCTCCCCGCCTGCCTACGCCTATTATGCCGTTAGGCATTGGCGGGCAGGTGGCGGAGGTGGGGGTGGTGAGGTTTTACCCTCACCGTGCTTGTCTTAGAGACTGGCACAGTGAGGGCTGGAGGCTGACCTCCTTTTTTTTCAAACCTTAAATTTTTTATCGGGAGAGGCGCTTAAAATGTTTTATTAATTTTGGTTTTTTGCCTTGTTTATTTTATCTAATGTTATTTTTAGCTCTTCATCTTCGGGCCAGATTTCTAAACCTTTATTTACTATCTCTAAAGCATTTTTCCAGTCTTTTTTAACCCCATAAGCCCTTCCCAAATAATTATAGGCATACTTGTTGCCTTTCGGATTTAGCTCAATTGCTCTTTCAAGTTCAGGTATGGATTCGTTGGTTTTACCCATCTTAAAATAGGCGAAGCCCAACCCAAGGTGGCTTCCTTCCATATAAGGGTCTATCTCAACCGCTTTCTTAAAGTTCTCCGCGGCCTTTTCCGGCTGGTTATAATTTCCGTATATGATTCCCAAAGAGATATAGGGATTTATGCTGTATGGATTGAGGTCTCGAGCTTCTTCGTACGCTTTTACGGCCTTATCGAAATATCCTCTATACTCTTTAGATGTTGTGGACTCCATTTTTGCTTTGTAAATATCCCCCAGTTTTAAAAGGTACATTTCGCTTCCGACCTTTTTGCCGGCTGCTTCTTCAAACAAGTTTATAGCTTCCGTGCTCATCTCATAAAACTCGGCTCTAAATCCCTCTTTAAAACTGAAATCGGCTTGTATCGGCTCAATGGTTGTTCTATACAGAGTGAAGATTAAGAGGCCGGAGATTGCGAAAACGGCGAGATAGTGGGGAGTGCCCGGTTCTACCCAGGGAAGCTCAATCTCCTTTTCTTGGGGGGTTGTCAGTTGGCCTACGGATAAGGCCAGCCCCATCATTATCCAGAGAAGATAATCAAAATTTACCGAGGATGGGTTGAATTGCAACTGGACGAGGCAAGCAGTTATTCCGGCCAAGAGTCCGCCGAGTGTTAGGGCCAAGTCACTTTTTTTAATTGAGCCCAAGGTTTTTAAACTGCCTCGGTAAAGGGCGATGAATATCCAGAGAAAGGCAATTAAGCCCAAGATTCCCGTGGTTGAGAGCGTTTCCAGCAATTCGTTATGGGCTTTATCGTAATACGTGTTTTTCTCAATTTCGTGTATCTCTTTGGGCAGATATTTCGGGAGAACCAGCGCCAGTGTATCGCGGCCATAGCCCAAAAGCGGCCTGTCGGCTGTTGCTTTTAAAGTGCTTTTCCAGAGGATAAATCTTGTGGCAACGGTTCCGCCTCCTCTTACGGCGGAAATAGTTCTTTCTTTTAATGCTTCCAGTTCAGACGAGCCCTCCGTTTTTTTGAGCGGCGCGTATGAGCTTAATACTACCAGGATGAGCAATGTGGTAATGATGGCGACACCAAGCAACTGGATCGGTTTCTTAAGGTCGTTAATTTTAATCTTTTTTCTCTGGGAAAAACCAAGCGCTGCCAAGAACAATACGCCGACAGCAAATCCCATCCAGCCGGAACGGGAATACGTTAAGATGAGACAAATAAACGCGAGAACGCTGGTAATGGCCGAAAATATCTTCATTTTTATCGGCGCTGTGAAACTGCGCGCCAGGGCAATGAAGAAAGTTAAAAGTAAATAAGAAGAGAGGAAAGCTGAGTTTCCGATGGTAGAAGCAGTCTGGCCCACGTGGGCAGGCAGCTCTAATAGGTTTAATCCGTAGTGTTGCAGAATTCCGATGAGGGACACGAAAAAAGCGCCAAAGATGGAGGCGTCCAGCACCCGATTAAGATTTTCTTCCGACTTTATGGAATTTACCGAAAGCCATACTAACAAGACATAGCAGATCATGGTGAGCAGCCCCTCATACCGGTGAAACTCGCCAAAGACGCTTCGGGTGGGGTCAATTGAAAAGATGGTTGAAAGCCCCAGAACCAAAATGAAGGTGAGAAGGGGCAAGTCAAGCGCGGTTTTTTTAAAAACTATCTTACCGGTTGCAACTATTTTTAAAATTGCCAAAATGACAAGAAAAAATGTAAGCGAGCGCAAGACTAATAGCTTAGGGAGTTCGTAATATATTGTCAGCCACGGGCTATAAATAAGCGGGACCGCAAAGACGATGGCTCTTAAACTCCAAATGGAGAGGGCATCACAAAACCAGACTATACCGCTTTCGCTTTCATTGTGCTTATTATTTTTTGTCATCTTACTCCTCTTTTATTGAAATTGAGACGGACAAACTATAGGTTATTTTATACTTATAAACATTTACAGTCTATGGTAAAATTTCTCAGGCAAAAAACCTCTAATACTTAAAACAAACCAAGAAATCTAATTAAAAGCTTGGCAAATTAGAACAAATTAAAAAACCTGCTTACAAACAAAACTTCTGCTATTTAGAACAAACCAAGAAATTTAGTTATAAGCAAAACGCAAAACGCAAAACCTATCATCCATTAATTACTAATCTCACTTACACTCAACCTTGTCTACATCTTGCTCTACCTTTGTATTAACGTATTAACGTTATAACGTTAATACGTTAATGATTATCAGTTCTTCCGTGGTTATTGTTTGAATTTTTTATTATTTGAATTTTAAAAGAAATTTTAAAAGAATAATCTTTTGAAAAAAGTGGTGAGGTAGAATTATTCTTTTGGTGCGGGCTCTATGAAATTTTCCAACAACTCTCTTATTCGCGAGTCAAAAAAAGTAGCGTCACTGTAACTTATTAAATATTTCTTTCCTTCAAAGTTGGATTTAATTAAAGATAAAATTGATTTAACAAACCGATCTTGTTTTGGATTAATGGAGTAATAAGTGAAATTTCTTTTTTGTTTGGCTTTTATTAAATTTGCGTGAGAGAGAATTGCCAAATTTCGAGAAGCTGTCATCGAATGAATTTCAAGCTCGTCAGCAATTTCGCATACGTGTGCCTCTTTTTTCTTAAACAGAAAGTTTAAAATCTCCAATCTTTTGCGGTAAGACAATGCTTTAAAAAGAAATTCCATATCCGTTATATTATTTACCATTTTACTTCCTTAAATTTCTCAAAATTTCTTAAAATTAAAATTAAAATTCAATGTTTATGATTTGTAGCTATTATCGCATTAACGTTAATACGTTAATAGCTTTTTTGATTATTTTTATATTACTTTTGAATTAATTGTTATTGAATTACAGGTTTAGCAAGTTGCAGATTTAGCAAGTTGCAGATTTAGCAAGTCAGAAATAAGTAATTGTAAGTTGGAGGGAGATAAATAAAACAGCAAAGTGAAGTTTACGAGGATATGTTGGGATAACGAATAAAAATTTGGGTTTATTGAATAATCGAGGCTATTTGGGCAAAGACGGTGTTGCTGACTGCTCCGCTTCCTCCCAATATGTAAACTTTTTCTATCGAATAAGCGTTGGTAGTGAGAATTGAATCTACTGTATCGGATAAGAAAGTTGGCGATGTTATTAAGAGAGGGCTTGTTTTGTTTTTAGCAAAAGCGCTGCCGCTCAACGCGTCAGGAAAATTTTGGCCCGTTGCTATAATGGGGGTTGTCCAAGAAAGGCCATAATTTAATTGAGCATACTCTATAATTTTAGCGGCTGTTTCATAACGATCTGTTCCGGCTAATCTTGTTGGATTAGGAAGATTGGTTTCCACTTCGCTTGAAACAACCGCAGTTCCTCCAACTATGATGGTTTTTGTTATTCCCAAATCGGATAGTGCTTGACTTGTTGAAATCGGGATAGAATTTTTGGTTACGAACAGTATAGGTATGTTTTGGCTTGCGGCCATGCTTGATACGGCGAGTGCGTCGGGAAAGTTTTCTCCGGTTGCAATTATCGCTGTTTGGTTGAGCGAGTTGACTTCTTCCGCAATTTTAGAGGCAGTTTCGTATCTATTGCTCCCCCAAATCCTATCAACAGTAGTAACGATGCTTTTTAATTGAGATTCCACTTCAATAGATACCGCTCCCGCTCCTCCCAAAATATAGGCTTGAGTTGCGCCGAGGCGTGATATTTCATTGAGCAACTCTGCTGACACGGATGCTCGGGGGGTGAGAAGAATCGGGCAATCATATTTTCCTGCTAAAGGAGCGCTTGCTAAAGTATCCGGAAAGTTTTCTCCCGTTGCGATTATAACCGTTCCCGAATTATCCCAACCTTTTTTAGAGATATTAATGGATGTTGAATATCTTGTTAGGCCATAAATTCGTTCAACCTTAAACACTTTTGAGGCGTTTATCCTACCGTAACCGTAATAGATATCGTAACCTGGGCTACCTAAGTCATCTACTCCCTGAACAATCGCGTTTTCGACTTCGGCGGGAGTTAGTGTTGGATATTTGCTCAATATAAGGGCCGCAAGGGCAGATACGTATGGGGCGGCAGCCGATGTTCCGCTAAAAAAAAACTGATAAGGTAGGCTTGGATTAGGTGAAGTCGCAACCCTAAGTGCTGCCAAGACACTTTCACCCGGGGCCGAAATATCCACAAAAGAACCGCTGTTTGACCAGTCAGGATGACCATCGGTTTCATTCGTTGCCGACACCGCAATTACGTCATCGTAAGCAGCGGGATAACAGATATATGGGAAAGGGACATCTTCCAAGAAATTCCCTGCGGCTGCTACTATGACACAACCCTTGTCTCTGGCGTAAATTATTGCCGATTCAATTGATGGTGATGGGTCCGGGCCGCCTAAGCTTAAATTAATTACATTTGCTCCGTTGTCCGCGGCATACATTATCCCGCTGGCAATATTGTAACTCCAGCCATCAGAATTATTTAAAACCTTTACGGGCATGATTTTTGCTTCCCAAGAGAGCCCGGCCATGCCGAGGCCGTTATTTGTTTTAGCCGCAGCTATACTTGCCACCCCTGTTCCATGGCTTTGAATGCTATCGTCGGAGGGGTCGGAATCATTGTTGACAAAGTCATATCCTACAACTGTTTTTCCTATAAGATCCGGGTGCTTAAAGTCGATTCCTGTATCAAGAACAGCTATAATTATGGGAGTGGTTGAACCCGTTTCTATATCCCAGGCCAGCTCAGCTTGAATCTTAGGAAGCGCCCATTGGTCGGGATAGAGTGGGTCATTTGGAACAAGAAATCCTTTATATATACTATTTGGCTCGGCAAATTCGATATCCGGATTTTCCTTGTATTTTTTTACGAGTTCGCGCACCTGGTTGTTTGGAATTTTAAGACGGTATATGCCTAAAGTAGGAACTTTGTCTACAATTGTTGCCCCAAAATTTTTATTTATTGCATTTATTTTCTTTCTGCTTGTGACGGGCTTAAATTTAACCAAAATTTCATCGGAAACAAAACGTGTTGAAAAATTTTGCTCGTTCGACAAAGCGGTGGTTGAAGGTGAAGTAAAAAGTTTAATTGGCGCAATTGCCATCGTTTGGACAGGTATTGACAGCACCAAAGTTAAGATGACTAAGGGAATTAACATTTTTTTTAAAAAATTTGGCACAAATTTAAATTTCATAAATTATCCTTTGTGAGTTATCTTTTATAAAGATATCGACAGTTTTACTATGTTACTTGAGATAAAAATTTATCTCTTTACTCTTTAAATCCATAATAACACTTAAAGGGTTTTTAGTTACTTTTGAAAATATGAATTATTAAAATACGATAAATTTAATCAATGTTCTTTTTATGTTTTATAATAAGATTAATTTATTGACCTTTAAGGGAGAAAAAATGTTTTACGAGAAGATAATAAAGAGTTTAATCGCGCTTGTTTTTTCATTTTGCATGATTATTTTATTTACTCCCAATGCCCATGCTCTTTATACTAATAACCTCCTTAAAAATCCTGGTTTCGAAGATTTAGTTTCGGGAACTTCAAGGCCTTATCGATGGCAGTTCTTTAACCTTTATACCTATCGCGGGGATATCTCCGTTAATAATTACAAACGTTTTGAGAATAAATCTTTTCATATTTATGGTGAACAGGGAAGAAGGAAAGCTGTTTATCAGGTTATTAAAGTTTCCGGAAGGGTAGGGGACGTTATAGAGTTTTCCGGGTGGGCCAAAGCTTTAAGGGCCGATAATTTCGATGGTCATTTTGGGCTTGTTATAGGAATTCATTATACCGATAAGACATGGAAGTGGGTCTCTCATAGGTTTAATTACGAAACACATCCATTTGAGTTCGGTGAAATAGAAGCTATCGCCGGCAAGTCTTTTGACCACATCGTTGTGTACTGCACGTTTTATAATCAACCGGCAGGTAGTCACGCATGGTTTGACGGTCTCAGGGTGAACAAAAACCCCTATTTCCCGAGGCTCATGTTTCGGGTTAATGAAAACGATTTGAGTTCCTCTGAATTTAACGATTTAGGTTGTTCGGTTGTTTTGCAACCTCGTCTTGGAGCCCAACACGACGAGGCCATTCAGAATTACCTGAACGCTGTTCCCGAGGGTGTTTGTGTGATATTCTCGTTTTCGGCACGAGGGGCCGGTTGGGACGGCGATAAATACTATTATACATGGCTAAAAGATCCGAGTGGTTATTACTATTTTAATCGCGATAGAGCAAAGGAAATTCTAGAAGGGTATGCGAATCACCCGAAAATAGGAGCTTGGTATCTTTATGACGAGCTCACAACCGGACAGGTAACCATCTCCGAACTAAAAGAAGCGTATCAATATGTTAAAAGCTTTAGCTCCAAGCCGGTGGGGGTTTGTTTTTCTCAAGGCCAAGAATTTCTGAATTTTGATTGCGGTAACGGTTATTGTGACTTTCTCTTGCTTGATTTCTACCCGTTTCTGTCCAGCCGGAGCAGTTATCCCATAATTGAGGATGATAGAAGCGACCATTGCCAAATAGACAGGCAGTGGAGAAAAATGAGTTTTGGATTGACCTCCAATAAGCCCTGGTACGGAGTAGTTCAGACTTTTGGCAAGGACGGTTTGAGTTATCGAGAGCCCTCAGAAGAGGAAATTTTGACTCAAACAAGGGAGTATAAGTCCCTGGGAGCTGGGGGAATAGCATATTTTAGCTACAGCCATGATGATGATAACTCTGATCCGCTGAGACCGCCATATTATCACGTTTACGATAAACCCGAGTGGCAGGAAGCTGTAAGAGCGGCAAACCAGGAGTGGCTCCGGGATCGCTAAGAGATGTTTATTTATCATTAATGCCTTCAATTGCGTTGCTCTTTATATTAAATTTTTTTTTGGAGTATCTTTATGCTTATTTATACGTATATTTTAATTAAAGAGAATAGCTTGTTTTGCCAGTCAAGTATCACTTTAAGAGGTGGAAATATTGAAAGATAGAGAACTCTTGAAGCTGGTGGAACAAGCTAAAAATTACGATTCAAAAGCTTTTGGGTTGCTTTATGAGCAATTTGTTTCGAAAGTTCACAGCTATATTTATTATCGAACGGGCAACTTTTTTGAGGCGGAGGATTTAACCGCTCAAACTTTTTTGAAAGCTTTTAACGCTATAGGTAAATTTGATGGGCAAAAGGCATCTTTTCCAACTTGGCTCATTAGAATAGCCAACAATTTGACAATAGATTATTTTAGGTTGAAAGGCAGGCGCCCCGAGGTTTCTTTAGAATATGTTCGTGAAAATTGCGATGATTGTAATCTTGAGGAAACTGTTCTAATCAACGCCATGAGTGATAGAGCCAAGGAATTGATTTCGGGATTAACGGATGAACAACAGCAGGTGATGATTTTAAAGTTTAACCTGCATTTTACAAATAATGAAATAGCAAAAGCTTTAGGCAAAACAGAAGGTTCTGTAAAGTCACTACAGCATAGGGCTTTAATCAAAATAAGAAAGATTTTAGAGGAAGAAAATGGAAAATAAACTTGAAAAAGCTCTGGACAATTGCATAAAGCTCCTTAGGGATAGAGGAGAAAGTATAGATGGCTGTTTGGCTAAATACCCGGACTTGAGAGAACAATTAGAGCCGTTGCTTCAGGCTGCTTTGGCAGTTAGAGAAGCTTTGCCGGAAATTTCTCCATCAATAGAATTTAAAAAATCTTTAAGAGCAAAACTAGATGCAATGGTTGAAAGCAAGCATAAGGAATTTGTTTTATCGAAAAAAACTTCAAGGAAAAGACTTTCTTTCCCTATGTTTTTGCAGCCGCGATTAAACGCTTTAACAACAGCGATTGCAGTTGTCTTCATCTTTGCTGTTTTAGGCGCGGGAACGATGGTTGCATCCGCCAATAGCCTTCCCGACAGCTTACTTTATCCGGTAAAGATGGCAGTTGAAAATGTGGAGGTTATCTTATCAATAAGTGCTTTCGATAAGGCTCAAACTTATCTTGAATTGGCAGAAAAACGTCTTAATGAAGCAGAAGCAATGGTCGACATTAAAAACGAAAAACTCGTTAAAGAATCGCTTGCTGCGATGGATATTAATCTTAAGAAGGCCATGAAAGAGGGGGACAATTTAACCGACGATGAGAAACTTGAATTTTTTGAGAAGTTAACTAAATTTGCTGACCACCAGCAAATTGCGCTCAAAGAAATGCTTAGAAATGTCTCTGGGTTAACCGGTGAAGCAATAACTTGTTCGCTTAATTTAAATCAAGAGGCAGTCGGGCAGGCAAGTCTGACACTTAAATCGTTAAAGAGGGACTTTACTAAAGAGAAGGCCAGTCTTGCTGATGAATCTTTAACATCCGCGACGGCCGAAGTCAAAGAGAAAGAGCTAACCGAGGAAATTGAGTCGTTGACTCAAAAGAAAGGTGCTGAAGAGGTAGAGTTATTTAAAGTTAATTTAGATGTTTTTAGTCCAAATGGAGATGGTATAAAAGATATTTGTAAGATTAACATAAAGGCGGCTTCGGGGCAGAACTTGTGGGTCGATATCTTTTCAAAGAAAGGGGTTTTGATTCGTTCCAACTTAAAATTGGCTGAAACCATGTTTTCTAAGGGAAATTACATAACCTCTTGGAACGGAAACAATAACGTTGGGCAAATTGTTTTGGACGGAACCTATCTGTTTAAACTCAAGGGCGAGGATGGAAATTATATCTCTTTGACAGCGGCTGTAAAAATGGACAATACGGCTCCCGCGCCACCGGATTTATTGGCACCAAATGATGGAGCGATTATTATAAACGATGCTCGAGTTGCCTTGTATTGGTCAGGTTCCCGTGATTCTGATACAGAAATGTATGTTTTGCAATATTCCCAAGACCCGAATTTTAAAGAAGCAAAGACAATTGGCGATTTAGGTACCGTTTTTGTGTCTGGGTTTTCAGAGGGAGATTGGTATTGGCGGGTAAAGTCGGTTGATAATGTTGGTAACGCAAGCAATTATTCATCTTCTCGAACTTTTACTATCAAGTGAGAGACTATCCATAATCAAATAACGAGCAGTTAACTAATTGTTAGCTTGGCCGTTTACTCACACTCCTTTGGAAATCGTAAGGCGCAAAGTGCAGATTTAAAAATATTTTAAAACCTCGAGATTACTTCACTCCCACCTACGTCTATGATACCGTCAGGCATTGGCGTGCAGGTCGCTCGCAATGACAGTGATAATGAGATTGCCAATCAGCTACTAAAGACTACCAAGTTCATTTTGAACTTCTTCGGAAATTACCCCAAAACCACCGGTGATATAGAGTTTTTTAATGTCATCGCTGTAATTTATGAGGTAGTTTTTTGTCGAATTAGGAATGGAACCGTTTCGTGTCAACAACATCGGGCATGGCCCAATTTTGGCTGCGTATGAAGCGCTTGCTAAGGCATCTGGGAAATTTTCGCCTGTGGCGATGAAGATATTATCTGAACCGGGAAAGTATAAGAAATACCTTTCGGCTATTTTTTTG
>NZ_JAUSCH010000098.1 GCF_030651595.1 Candidatus Oleimmundimicrobium sp.
CGTGAGAGCTTTTGTGACAATTAATAAAAATTTGCTAAAAAATGTATTTTCTTACAAAATGATGGTACTAAAGTGAAAAATAGATGTTTTAGAGCGAGAGAACGTGAGAAACGATGTCAATGAAGAGAACTAAAGTTTTAATTGAAGAAAATTATCAAGATTTTGAGAAGATCGCCAAAAAGTACAATCTTCGGCTGATTTTGCTCTTTGGTTCAGCTGTGTCCTCAAAACTTCATCCTCAAAGCGATATTGATATTGCCGTTCTTTCTGAAAAACCCGATCTTTCTTTGGAAAGTTACTCAAATCTTCTTTTTGATTTACAAAGGCGCTTTCCAAAAAGAGAGGTGGACTTGGCCATCATTAATCGGGCGGATCCTTTATTTCTCAAAAAAATTATGGAGAATTGCAAACTTCTTTGTGGTAATCCCCGGGAGCTTGCCAGACTTAAAATTTATGCTTTTAAAAGATATGTGGATCATCGAAGATATTTTGATTTAGAGAAGAAGTTTGCGCAAAATTTCATAAAGCGATATGCCACGGGTCTATAAGTAAAACGAAAAATAGGGGGTTAGAGTAATGATTGATAAAACTTTGATAATTAGAAAAATTGCCCTCATAAGTGAGGATTTCGAAGTTTTAAAGCCCTTGGCTCAATTGGGCTATGAAGATTATGTGGCCGAGTCAACAAACGAGGTTTTAGCTGAGCGGTATCTTGAAAGAATGATTGGAAGAATGATAGATATTAATTATCATTTGATTACCGAAGAAGGGCATAAGCCTCCCTCCGATTACTTTCAGTCCTTTTTGAAACTTGCGGATATAGGTGTTCTGCCACGGGATTTTGTAGAACAGATTGCCCCTTGTGCTGGTTTGCGAAATAGAATTGTTCACGAATACGACGAGATTGATTGCAAGAAGGTTTATGAGGGTCTTCAGGTTGCCATGAGAGATATTCCGCGTTATTTGAAACTTGTTAGCGATTTCATTGAGAAAGTTTAAAATACTTCTTTGTTTACGACATAAACGGGAAAGCCCACGAGTTTTAACCGTGGGATGAGAGCGTCTAATACCCTTTTTGTTCTTCAATATATTTTCTGATTGTATATTCATTGAGTTTTCCTACACTATCGACATAATAACTTCTTGTCCACAAAGTAGGAAGTCTTGATTTTAGTTTGGGAAATTCTTGTCGAAGTATTCTGCTTGTATATCCCTTTAATTGCCCCACAACAAACTGGGGTGGATGAATTGGTTTTGTCTTCACAAACAAATGCACGTGGTCTGGTTGTATACTGGCTTCGATAATTTCTACTCCAAGCTGTTTAGATTTTTCATACAACAATTCGAGTAGTCTACCTTCAATCCCTGCAAGAACTGGTCTTCTGTATTTGGGACACCAAATAAGGTGATAGCTTAGATTATAGACTGCGGCTGTAGAGGTTTTCCATCTCATATTGACATTATACCACTGGCTCTTGTATAATTCAAGTATGATACTCACATACAAAGTGAAACATGGCAGAGATTTCACAAGAGAGCTCGGCTTAGCTTTCCAGGTGGCTGAGTATGCTATTAAGAACAAGGACAAATTATCTACAAAATACGTAGCTCACCTTGGGTTAAAATCTGTTATAGCCAACCAGATATTAAGAAAATACGGAAGAAACAAAAAAATTAAGGTGATTAGTCATATTAAGTTGGCTATTCCAAGTCAGGGAATTAAATACAATTCGGGGATTGTTAACATTCCCTCACTCAAACTTTCAATTTCATTTTGCAAATCATTTCAAAAAATCAACCAGATAGAAATTGACGATGAATATGCCTATGTTTCTGCAACTGTTGAAGAAAAACCTCAATACACTCCCCAAAAATCTATTGGAGTTGATTTAAATACTACGGGTCATTGTGCTGTTGTTGCCGTCAAAGAAACGGGCAAAATTTTCAAACTTGGTAAAAAAGCAGAACACATCCATAAAAAATATAAGAACATGCGAAAAAGTCTACAAAAACGTGGCTTGTATAAAGTGGTTAAGAAAATTAAAAATAGAGAGCAAAGAATAGTCAAAGACCTAAACCACAAAGTATCACGATCTATTGTCAACCTTGCAGTTAAGGAGAAGGGAGGTCTAAAGTTAGAAAAACTGCGAGATATAAGAAAAACAAAATCAAGAAAAAGTTTCAAATACGCCCTCAACTCTTGGAGCTTCTATCAACTGGCAAAGTTTATAGAATATAAAGCTCTTTTAGCGGGTGTGCCAATAACCTATGTTGAACCAGCATATACGAGCAAGTGTTGCTCAAAGTGTGGTCAAATAGGAAAACGAAACGACAAGCATTTTAAGTGTTCATGTGGACACGTCGAACATGCTGATGTTAATGCGGCTTTCAATATAGCTTTAATATCTCCACGCATTGTTCAATTGCAGGAAGAAAAGGGTTTCTTGCAAGCGGAGTCTGATACCCGCCAAAAGGCAACGCAAAGAAGCTATGCGACCTTAGAACCCCGTGTCTTTAGGCACGGGAGTATGTCAGAAGATCTCAAAAGTAAAATAAAAAGGTTTATGCAGACGGGTTAAAGTGTTTCATTGAAAGAATGATCTCGTAGAACTCCTGTGAGGATATATCGGAGGTCCAAAGTTAAAAAATTGAAAGTTCTCATGGTAAACAAATTATATTATCCCGTTATTGGAGGCGTAGAGAATCACGTCCGGGATTTGGCGAATGGATTATCTTCTCAAATTGACGTGAAAGTGCTGGTTGCTAATACTTCTTTTCAAACCGCTAAAGAAGAGATTGATGGTGTAGAAGTTCATAAGGTAGCAAACCTCGGCACTTTTAAATCTACTCCTCTTGCGCCAACTTTTCCATGTTGGTTAAGAAAGCTTAAAAGCGATGTTTACCATTTCCATTTTCCGTATCCCTTTGGAGAATTCTCATATTTACTTGCGAAACCGTCCGGGAAATTGGTGATTACATATCACAGCGATATTATTCGGCAGAAATTTTTGCTCTCTCTTTACAATCCTTTTTTAAGGGCATTTTTGAAGAGAGCGGATAAGATTTTAGTTTCTTCTCCAAACATGATTGAACACTCCCCATTTTTAAATAGAGTTAAAGAGAAGTGTGTGGTTGTCCCTTTTGGGATTGATACTGAAAGATTTGAGTTTACAGAAGAGGTTTCAAACAAGGCGGGGGATATTAGAAATCGTTACGGTGACAGGATTGTGCTTTTTGTTGGCAGATTAATTTATTATAAGGGTGTCGAATATCTTGTAAGAGCGATGAAGGCGGTAGATGGCCAGCTTCTTCTTGTTGGCGAAGGATCGTTGAAAGATGATTTAAAAGAGCTCGCTCTCAATTTAGGTATCGGAGATAGAGTGCATTTTATCGGAGAAGTTACAGACGATGCTTTGCCCGCTTACTATCACGCCTGTGATGTTTTTGTTCTTCCATCGGTGGCCAGAAGCGAGGCCTTTGGCTTAGTTCAGCTCGAGGCCCACACTTGCGGAAAGCCGGTGGTAAGCACCAACTTAACAACGGGGGTTCCGTATGCTAATTTAGATGGGGTGACGGGTATTATCATTCCTCCATGCTCACCCGAAGAACTTTCTAATGCTATAAACAAACTTTTAAATGATGAGAGATTGCGAAACAAATATGGCGCCAATGGCAAGAAGAGGGTGCATGAGGAGTTCACCAAGGAATTGATGGCAAAACGAGTCTTGGAAATTTATAAGGAACTGATGGTTTAGAGGATGTGGAAATTGCGAAAATTGTAAGGTTAGTGTGATATTTTTTGTTATTGTGAGGAGTCAGAGCGATTAAAACGAGATTGCCACGCCCCACAGAAC
>NZ_JAUSCH010000099.1 GCF_030651595.1 Candidatus Oleimmundimicrobium sp.
TCATATTGGAAATACTGGACGGGTTATGCTTGGAGTCCATGGGAAAAAATTTATAGCGTAAAGACAGGATATTGGGGCCCGACTTATTCTCCTGCTGTTCTCAAAAGTAAAATTAGACCTTATCCTCAATACAGCTTCACGGTTTTTTGGAACGCTTATGGTGGGACGTGGCAATATTATCGGTATTATTACCGAGTATGGATCGGAGCGCCTCATCATACCAATAACTATGTAACAGGGTATTATTATAGGTCTGATTATCTGAAAAGACGTTACAGATATAGCTATACGGGAAAATCGTGGGTAGAAAGCGGATACTGGAAAAACTATACCGCTAAAAAATGGATTGATACCTCTTATTACACAACTCAAAGCGTGTTGATAAAACAGGGTTATTGGAAATATTACACTGCTTATCGCACGGTAAGTTATACAGTACCTTATACTGCCTGGCGCACGGTAAGCTATACAGAAAAAATTCCCTATACGGCTTGGAAGTGGGTTAAAGACGGTTACTGGATTGAAGGGCTGGAAGGCAGCATAACGCTTTCCAAGACTCCTAAATACATCTTTTCGGCGTTTCATAATAGAGAGAACGGCGAGACTTGCGATATGCGCTTCACGCTTAACTGGGACGCCTCTAAGAAGGTTATAAAGGTTGAGGCATATCACGATACCATACGCCTTAAAAACAAAGGAACGATTAAAGTTCACGCCTCAACATTGGATTTTAAGTCCGGGAAGAAGGGAAGTTATAAGGGAAGATTAGAATTTCCGAAGGCAGCTACATCTAATTCAGAACTTCACATCATTTTAACTGCCGATGATGGGACAACGGCTCATTGTTATTGCAAGATACCGGTTAACGGTTTTTACGGAATTAATATACCCGAACTTGATTGTGAGCAAGAAACTAAATGGAGCCGGTCTTTACAGGATGAGGGGAGCGTAACGATAGAGTGAGTTTTGCTTTTTATAAGATTGTAGAGAATAGAGAGCAAAACGGCTTAGTTTACATAATATAAACTATCGGAAGATAGGAGAGTTAAAGAAATGGCAGTTCAGATAGCACGAAAAAGAAATAAACCAATACCGGCGACTCAAGACGTTGTAGATATTCTCGATGTTACGGATGACTATATCATCTTAAAAAATTTTGAATATCGTGCGGTGGCCAGAGTTTCAACTATAAATTTCTATCTTAAATCAGACGAGGAAAAAGAAGCTATACTTGCGGGGTTTAGGGCTTTTGTCGATTCTATCCCCTACCCTATCCAAATATTAATTCAGTCCAGGAAATTGGATATTTCCTCTTATCTTGCCAATTTGCGGGAAAAGTTTGCGGAGCGGGGGGAAGAAGCTAAGGAAATTGCAGAAAGTGAATTAAGTTTTGTAAAACAATTAGTCGAAAAAAATAAAATTCTTCAAAAGTTTTTTTATATCATTATTCCTTTTCAGGGTGAGGCGGAGGAAGCGGAAAGAGAGCTTAATCTCCGGTTTCAGCTTTCAGCTAAAGCACTTGAAAAATGCGGGTTAAAAGTTAACCGGATAGAAGGCGAGAAAATCGTTGATTTACTCGTAGAGGCAAACAACGGGGCAGGAAAAGGCGAGCTTGCGATAAATAGGATAGCTCCAAAATCAATAGACAGCAGTAATTCAGATTATTATAAGTTAGACGATTTATACGTTAAAACCTTTTTAATACCTTCAAACGGATACCCGGAGAAAGTTTTTGGAGGGTGGTTGTCGCGTATTTTAGATATGCAAGAATCTTTTGATTTCTCTATTCATATTCACCCATCGGACTCAGGTTTAATGGCGGGCAAGTTGGCACGAGATATAAAAAAATTAAGGCGCACTACTAATTATGATCAATATATCGGGAAAAACCCGGATATGTTGACGAACATAAAATTAATAGATGGCGAGGAGCTTCTTAATGCGCTTCTGCGAGGTAGCGAAAAGATTTTTGATGTATCGTTTTATCTCACTACCAGAGCAACCTCGAAAAAGAAGTTGGAGCAAGCGTCTAAAGCGGTGCAGATGATATTTTCTTCAATGCTTTTGCGTTCGCACTCGGCGAACTTTCAGCAAGAGGAAGCGTTTAAATCAGTTTTGCCTATCGGCCGGGATTACCTCCACAGTACGAGAAATTTTAACAGCTCTTGTTTATCGGCTTGTTTTCCATTTATAAGTTCGGAGCTTTCGGCAAAAAACGGGATAATTTACGGGATTAATAAACACAACAACACGCTTGTTACGTTTGACCGGTTTTCTCTTGAAAATGCCAATCAGATTGTTTTTGCAAAATCGGGGGCTGGCAAGAGTTTTGCGGTCAAACTCGACACGATAAGAAACTGGCTTTGTGGGGCGGATGTAATTGTTATTGATCCGGAGAATGAATTTACCGCCTTGGCGGAAGCAATCGGCGGGCAAGTGATAGAGCTTTCGGCTTCGAGCAAGGATATTATTAACCCTTGTGAACTTGAGGATATAAAAAATCTAAGAGCAAAAAGTTTATATTTACAAGGGCTTTTTGCGACTATGCTCGCTCAAAGCGTGAGCGGAAGAACGAAGTCAATATTTGATAAAGCAATTACCCAGGCATATGAAAAGAAAAAAGAAGTTTATCTTGCCGACGTCATAAAAGAGATAGAAAGATTAGGAGCGAAAGACGCTTCTTTGGGGTTGGAGCGGTTTATCAGAGGAAGTTACTCAGGTCTTTTTAACGGGAAAACAAACGTTGAGTTAAATAATTCTTTTACTGTTATCAACATTCAAAATCTTGAAGAAGAATTAAGACCGGTTGCGATGCACGTTATTTTGGGTTGGATATGGGAAATTATTAGAAAAAATCCTAAAAAACGGATTTTAGTATCCGAGGAAACGTGGCAATTATTGCAATACCCTGATACAGCCAGATTTTTAAAGAGTTTTGCAAAGAGGGCAAGAAAATACTACCTTGGCTTAACGACTATCACGCAAGACGTGGAAGATGTTTTGGATAATCCCGACGGTATAGCTCTTGCTACAAATTCATCTATGCAATTTTTATTGAAGCAGAGCGCTCAAGCCATAGATAAAATAACAGAGGCTTTTAAATTAAGCGTTGGGGAAAGGACTTTTATTTTATCTTGTGATGTTGGGGAAGGGCTTTTGTTTGCCGGCAACGAACACGTTGCTTTAAAAATAAAGGCTTCTGGTGATATGTACAAACTCATCACAACTGATCCAACGGAATTATTTGAGGACGAAGATGTTTAAAATAAAATTGTTTCCTAAAATAATGGCTATACCGTTTCTTGCTGTCGGGCTTGTGATTCTCTTATTTTTAGGAGCCTCAACCGCTTTGAGCGGTGGGACACCAATTATCAACACGGACGGTTATTGTTTTCCGGTAGGCGGGGAATACTCATATTGCGATACTTGGCTTGCTCCCAGAGACGGGGGGGAACGCAGACATTACGGTTGTGATGTTTTCGCAAAGAGAGGGACTTATCTCTATGCAATTTATGACGGGGTTATCTCAAAAAAGTATTCCGGTGGTTTAGGCGGGCTTTCAATTTGGATAAATACGGATGACGGAAAGAGATATTATTACACGCATTTAAACGGGTTCGCGCCGGGGATTGAAAAAGGAGTTAAGGTTAAAGCGGGGCAGGTTGTTGGATATATGGGAAATTCAGGAAACGCCCGAACTACCCCCTGCCATCTCCATTTTGGAGTTAAGGTTAATGGAACATGGGTTAACCCTTACCCTATCTTAAAACAGATTGAAAATGCTCAAGAGAGACAAATATGATAGGGGCAACACACGCAGCAATCGGAGCATTGGCAGGAATAGGGATTAAGGGGACAACCGCCTCAATCGGGGCGGGCGTTATCGGTTCTTTACTCCCGGATGTTGATAAGAAAAATACAACGATTGGAAATTGGTTAGGATTTTTGGCGTTGCCCTTTCGGCTTATATTTAAACACAGAGGTGGAACACATACTCTTTTAAGTTGTCTTCTTTTTTCATCTATTTTTTTTATTATTTTTAAGGACCTCTTTTTGACACTCAGTTTTTTTGCCGGTTTTTTTCTACACTTGTTAGCCGATGGTTTTACGGCCACCGGCGTTAAACCATTTTTACCCTTTTCAGATTACAAGATTTTTGAGTTGCCAAAATGGGCGACTTTTAAAGTCAATGGCCATAAAGAATATCTATTACTTGTTGTGTTGATTTTGGGGCTGGCCATGGGCGGGCTTAAATGAATATTCGATTAAAATTATTCGCAATTTCCGGACAGATCTAAAACAAAATATTCAGGATTGGTGAATAACGTATATGTAATAAAAGACATAAAAAATGGGCATACTAAACCATTAAGGAGGTGGGAAAAACCGCTTAAAACGCAACTCACAAAGCGGTTTTTTAGCAGATGAAGGACAAAATTCAGTATTTAAAAATAACCTTGCCAAGAGACAACGAAGTTACACCTTTCGCAGCGGAACAGCTTTTCGCTACCCTGCACGGCATACATAAACCACTTCATCAAATAATCTTAGATAGAGGGCAGGAATATTTAAGTTTTGAGATAGAAGCAAACGCGGAGGGAATAATATTTTTTGTCGGCACGCCGGAGAATTTAAGAGAATGGGTCGAGAAACAAATTTATGCTCAATATACCACCGCGGAAATTGAGCAGGCGGAGGAAGCTGAAACCCTTGATCCGGAAGATAAAGTTTTTGTGGTGAGTGAGTTAAAACTCCACAAGAATACCGCCTTCCCGATTAAAACGTTTCGAGATTTTGAAAACACGGATCCGCTTGCCGGTATTACAAGTTCGCTCACCAGACTTAACGAAGGTGAAAAAATAATAATTCAGCTTCTTGTGAAGCCGGTTGGTGGAAGGTGGGGGGAGAAAGGTATTGAAACCTCAAACAAAGCGGTAGGGCGTTCGGGTGGGGGGTTGGTTGGGTTAATTGCCGGGGATATCGTTCTTTTTGTTTTGAGTATCGTCCAATCGGTTTTTACCATTGGGACAGGGGCAGACAGCATGGACTCGCAAGGGGGCGGAGAAGGAGCGCCAAGAGAACACACCGAGACCGAAAAAATGATTATGAAGGCAGTAGAAGGCAAGTGTTCAAAGCTCGGTTTTAGGTTTGTGTTACGCCTTGGTGTAGTCGCAAAAGATAAAAAAAGAGCAAAACAGCTCACGAGAAATATTGCCGCAAGTTATAAGCAATATAACATCGGTGGCCTCAATGGTTTTAAAAAGAAAATTTTGGTTTTTAAGGGCAAGCACCTTAAACGTTTAAATAATAGGAGCTTTCCGATAACAAGAAGACAAGTTCTCAACATCGAGGAGCTTTCTTCGTTATGGCACATGCCGAATAAAAATTTAGGGACTCCCGGAATAAAATGGAGCGGAGCAAAAAAAGCTCCCGTGCATTTTACGAATGATGAGGGCGTTGCCCTGGTGCGGAGCAAATTCAGAGGGCAAGAAAAAGTAGTGAGAATTAAACCGTTTGATGAGCAGGGGCATATTTGGGTTGTAGGAAAAAACGGCACGGGGAAAACAACCTGTTTACAAACTCAAATTTTGCAACATATTGATATGGACGATGGGGTAATTGTTGTCGATTATCACGGGGATTTATCAGAAACAATTTTAGGACTTATACCCGAATGGAAGCGGGAAGATGTGTATATTTTAGACTTGGCGGATTCAGAATATCCAGCCGGGTTTAATATGTTGGAAGTCAAGAAAGATGATTTTTTCGAGCCGGTGTTAGTAATTGATGAAATGGTGGCCGTGTTTAGAAAAGTGTTTGCCGGTAGTTGGGGGCCATCGACAGACGATATTTTCAGAATGAGCGCTACGGCCGTAGTCGAGGCGGGGGATGCTACCATTTTGGATATGTTTTATATGCTTACAAACAAAGCGTACCGGGAAAAGGTTATCCCGAAAATTGAAAATCCGGTGGTAAAAGATTATTGGCTTACCACTTTTAATGAGCTTGATATCAAAACTAAAAACGTTATTTTAAATCCGCCGCTAAATAAAATCAGGCGGTTTATAGGCAACAAGGCAATTTTAAATGTCATCGCTCAAGAAAAGAGTACTTTTAACATTCGTAAGATAATGGACGAGGGGAAAATATTAATCGTTAATCTTGCGAAGGGACGTATAGGAGAAGATAACGCAAGTTTATTTGGCGGGATGATCGTCTCTAAAATTCAGCTTGAGTCGATGGCCAGGGTAGAGGTTGACCCTTCAAAAAGAAAACCTTGTTATGTGTGGTTAGATGAGTTTCAAAATTTTAGCACCGATGGAATCGCGACCATGCTTTCAGAGAGTAGAAAATATGGCATAGTTCTTACCTTAGCAAATCAATTTCCTTCACAGCTTACAGAGGCAATCAGGGGGGCTGTTTTAGGGAACGTGGGAACTCTCCTTTGCTTTCAGCTCGCAGCGGAGGAAGCAGAAAACATTGTTGGGGAGTTTGAGCCGACGATAAACACAAGCGATATCGCGAATTTAGATCGCTTTAATTGCTACGTGAAATTGAGGGTTGACGGAAAACAGGCAAAACCTTTTTCTGGGATTACCATACCTTTAGTTGATGACCCGGACACTCAAGTTGCAGATGAGGTTAAGAAATTATCAAGAGAAAAAATCTCAAGTAAGCGGGAAGATGTTGAAAGAAAGTTACAGATTAAAAGAGAGAACATCGAAAAAGCAGCGGGGATTGGAGAAAAAGCGAGAGAGATCGCTAATGCTTTTGAGGAAGCAAGTAAGGTAGAATTTTATACTGACATTCTTATAAATTATTCACCTGAAAAAATAGAAAACGCTTTTGAAATAACAAAAATTAAAATGAAAAAAGGCGAGCTTGATAGACCACGAAGATATTTTATGAAAGTTTTAGGAAGTGAGAGAAAAGTAAAATGAAAATAACAAAACGTGATAAAGAAATAATTTTAACCCTTTATAAGCAACGGTTTTTAAAGACGAAACATTTAAAAGAGCTTTTTTTTATTTGTGATAATTCAGCATGGAGAAGATTAAGAGAACTTACGGGGGAGGATTATCTAAAACGATTGCGTTTTGCAAGACCTATGGGTGATGGAACGGATGAATTTATTTATTCGGCGGGTAAAGAAGCAATCCCGCTTATTGCCGGTTGGACGGATAATAACATTAAAAACGTTAAGAAAATTGTACTAAAAAAACAACCGGAAGGGCTTTCTTTTTACGCTCATACTCTTGCAATCGCGGATACTATGATTATGTTCAGCAAAATTAAAGGGGCTAAATGGCAGAGTGAGTTGGAGTGGAGAAGTCTCATCGGTAATTCGTCAATTCCAATTCCTGACGGGTTTGTAAAATTTAAGGACGATGGTTTCGTGGAAAATTATTGTATTGAAGTTGATTTGGGAACTATGAGGACGGCAGCTTTTCAAAGAAAGCTAGATCGGTATGTTAATTATGTTAATGATAAAAATAAAAATGACTTTGAGTATTTAGAAATTATAGTATTTGTGAAGGACGAAGATAGAATTAAATTTTTAAAGAAGGCAACGAGAAAAACAAAAAGAAAAACAAGCGAGGAAGAAAGACAGATGATAGGTGTACACTTTACAACATTCAATAGAGGGATAAAGGGTAAGGTTTTTGAGAGTATTTATAGTAACGGAAAATCCTCAATATTTGACTAAAAAATTGATTAGTAAGGTGGTTAGTTTAAGACTAATCATTTCACGCCCCCGCCATTATTTAAAAAACGCCAGCTCGTTAGTGGTAATCACGTGTCAGCTTTCAGCTAAAATGACACGTGATTACCACTCCCTCGACCAACTTATTCCGGTGGAATATGCAGTTGGTTGGTTGGCTATTTTTTAGGCGGGGGCGTAAGTGTATTTATAGTTTTAAAGATAAAGATAAAGAGAAAGAAAGAAAGAAAAGAAAGAAAAGAAAGAAAGAAAAGAAAGAGGGAATGAAGTGTGGGTATTTTGAGGGAATGAAATAAGGGCAATGATTTTGAGGGTATGAAATGTAGGAAAAGATTATGCGCACAGGAACATAGGTGCTTTTAATAATGACCTTTGAAATCTTATGTTATTCGCGGGTTTTTGCGAATCACTTTTAAAGATTTTGTGGGAACGATTGAATGTTAAGATAGTGTAACCCGGGTTACCCTTTAAGAAAATTAGAAAGAAATTAGGGGAAGTTGCCCCCACCAGTGCTTTTTGAAGAAAAACTCCTGTTCAGGACACATTCCAATCATTTAACCCACTCTGGACTCGAACTTTTAATTATCAGCAATACAAATCCATACTTATATGGAACTCTGCATATTACGAAATATAACGTATATTATGGAATGTTAGTAGAATTTAAGGCATTTTATCTGTGATTTTTGGTAATTCTTGAAGGGGAAACTTGTCTTAACTCGAAGTTTAATTGTATATTATGGAATGCTATATATTAATAAG
>NZ_JAUSCH010000100.1 GCF_030651595.1 Candidatus Oleimmundimicrobium sp.
TACTATACTCTATACTCTCTCTACTATCTGCCATAAGCTATCTGCTCTATTAGTCGGGAGTCTCTTAGTTGGGAGTCGGGAGTTTGTTAGCCAGATTGTTGATTTTACTATACTCTATACTCTCTCTACTATCTGCTGTCAGCCCCGCCAAAGGCGGGCAGGCATCTACATCTTCTCGGGAGCATTGATACCCAAAAGATTTAATATATTAGATAAGACTTGACGAACACAATCGGCCAAAATAAGCCTCGCCTTGCTCAATTCAGTATCTTCGTTAATAACGCGGCACTTAGTATAAAAAACGTGAAACAAAGAAGCCGTTTCCTCAGCATATTTGGTAAGACGATGTGGAGCCATTCTCGACACACAAACTTCAACAACCTCTTCAAATTCCGCCAATTTGCGCATCAAGTTGAGTTCAGATTCGTTGCCCAATAAATCAAGATTAGCGTCTTCGGTCCCTGAAAGAGAAAACCCCTTTTCTTTAGCAAATTTAAGAATGCTACAAATTCTTGCATGGGCATACTGAACATAGTAAACAGGGTTATCGCTTGACTGACTCTTGGCCAACTCTATATCAAAATCAAGAGAAGTATCCGTGCTCCTCATGAGGAAAAAATAACGAGCCGCGTCGGAGCCAACTTCTTGTAACAACTCTTCTAAAGTAACCATTTCCCCTGTTCTTTTGGACATACGAACCAGTTCCCCGCCTTGCCAAAGATTAACAAGTTGCCCAATAATGATTTTAAGTTTCTCTTTTGGATACCCGAGAGCCTGAATGGCCGCCTTAACCCTTTGAACATAACCGTGATGATCCGCTCCCCAAATATTTATAATCTTATCAAAACCACGAGCCAGCTTATTTTTATGATAAGCAATGTCCGCGGCAAAATAAGTTGGCTCACCATTTTCGCGCAAGAGAACCCTGTCTTTATCATCTTCAAAAGCCGTCGTCTTTAACCATACAGCTCCATCTTTATCGTAAACATAACCCCGCTCTCTCAATTCGGATATGACCTCTGTTATGGCTCCGGATTCATGAAGCGTGGTTTCGCTAAACCATACGTCAAACTTTATCCCCATATCGAGAAGAACTTTTTTAATGTGAGCCAGTACTTGATGATAAGCAATTTCCTTAAAACATTCTCCTCTCTCATCTTCGGAGAGAGACAGATATTTATCTCCTTCTTTTTCAATTATTTCCTGAGCTATCTCTTTTATATATTCACCATGATAGCCATCTTTTGGGAAAACTACTTTTTTGCCCAGAAGCTCCATATATCGAGCCGCTACTGAACACCCAAATATCTTCATCTGATTACCGTAATCATTAATATAAAATTCTCGAGTAACTTCATAGCCGGTTGCCGTCATAAGATTAGCAAGCGCATCCCCTACGGCAGCCCAGCGTCCATGACCAACATGCATCGGACCCACCGGATTAGCGCTCACAAATTCTATCTGACCCGTTTTTCCGCGACCAAGATTAAAATGACCAAACTCATCGCCTTTGGTTTTTATCTCCTTTAAAATCTCCCTATACCAATTATCACTTAAATAAAAATTAATAAACCCGGGGCCGGCTACTTCAACTTTGGAGAGAAAGTGGTGCTTATCATTGATGTGCCCAACAATTGAATCGGCTATTTTTCGAGGTGGCATCTTAGCTTGACTAGCCAAAACCATCGCTATATTTGTGGCCCAGTCACCATGCGTTTTGTCTTTGGGATGCTCAATTAACGGCTCAATGTCTGCCACAGATGGAATTTCACCAGCTTCGTGGGCAGATACAACAGCATCTAAAGTAAGTTTAATTAATTCTTCTTTCAATCTTCGCCCCTTTTCAATAAAAAACTGAGCTTAACCCCAGCTCTCAATGTAAAAATTAGAAAGACTTCTTTAGCGTTTTTCAACTCATCTCTCATTTACCTAAAACACAAGTTTTAATTTCTTCAAATTTATTCAATTACCTGGGGTTTCTCCTCTAAGGTCAACTCGACTTCAAATCTATTACCATCGCGCACATAAACAATCTCAACCAAATCCCCGACGTTTTTATTCCTAATTTCTGCAATAAGATTTTCCATCGACTCTATATTTTTCCCGTTAAATTCTACAATTATATCTCCTCGTCTCATCCCCGCATTCCAGGCAGGGCTACCTTTTGCAATCTCGATAATTATAGCTCCTTTGTTAACTGGTAGGTTTAAGCTATCGGCGATATCTTCATCAAGTGTTCTGCCATTTATTCCGATATAAGGATGACTAACTTTCCCTTTTTCAATCAACTGTTCAGCAACGTTTTTCGCCAAATCAATAGATATGGCAAACCCAATTCCTTGACCCTGAGTCTCAGCAATAATAAAACTATTTATGCCAACAACCTGTCCATATGAGTTTGCCAGCGCGCCACCGCTATTTCCCGGATTTATTGCAGTATCCGTTTGTATTAAATCGGTATATGTGCGGTTTATTCCAAATTGATCAGTTGCACTGATTGTGCGATTTAGGGCACTCAATATGCCGGCTGAAACAGAATGTTCAAAACCAAAAGGGCTCCCAATTGCAACTACTAATTCGCCAACTTGAAGGTTCTTCGCCGTTCCCAGCTCCGCGGCCGGCAAATTATCTTTTTCTATCTTAACAACAGCTAAATCTGTATCCGGATCAGTGCCAATCACCTTTCCTTTTAGGTCTTCTGTCCCCACAGTCACCCAAATCTCGTCTGCTCCCTGGACAACATGATTGTTAGTTATTATGTATCCATTCGTCGTAAAAATAACTCCCGAGCCTACTCCTTTTTGAGTAATATTACCAAAAAAACCAGAGACAACCTTTTGCACTCGAATATTAACCACAGACGGCTGTACTTTTTTTGAAATATCGACAACTGAACCCGGACTAACGGTTATCTCGCTTCTTTTACCGTTCACTATCTCCTTTACCGCTTCCTTTTGAGCAAATTTACCTTTAAACAATTCTTGAGGATTTATGCCAAAAGTATATGGTATTATGAGAGCCATAATTAACCCCCCAATTATAGCCCCAATCAAAGCAATTAAGAAAACTTGAACCCAGTTAAGATTAGCTTTATTCGTCTCTGAAAGAACACTTTTCGACGAAACCGCGCCTGAAGAATCCTTACTGTTTTCTTTCTTATCTTCTCCCAATAAAGAAAACATTTTCTCCTCCTTCAAAGATTTCTTTTTAAATTAAAGAATAACAAATTTTATGATTAATTTGTAAAATATTGAATGGATTCGACTAACTATTGTTACTTGAGTCTCGCTCAGTGATTTTAAGATAAAGCAAACCATGAAGATTTGTTAAGTAAGCTGAAACCAAAGCACAAACACCTAAAGAAACAAGATAGCCAAAGGGTAATTTAAACAAGTTAAAAATAACAAGGGTTGCGAGGATTAGTATTAGACCCATAAAGATTACATAAAAGCTAAGTTTTAAAGGATGTCGAAAAGAAAGCCCTATGCTTCTGATGATAGCTTGTGTAAAAGATATATTTTCAAAAACAATAAAAGTATCAGCAAAAAAGGCAAGCATTGTTAATAATACTAAAATAAGCCCCAAGAAAAATACCAAATAAGAATGTTGAATTTGAGCAAGAACAAGACAAAAAATTGATAACATCGACCATACCGCGTACCATCCCGAAAGCAAAAAAACTCTTCCGAAAGCATCTTTTGCTACCTTAAAAACCTCTTTAAATTTACTTATCGATAAATGTAAAGAGGTTTGGTCCCCTCGTTTTAAAACATAAGCAAGACCAAATGCCCGCACAAAACTACCCGCCGACAACGCTAAAAGCCACATCACCGCAACCAAAAAATAAAATAACCAGGCTGCAAAAATTGGATAAAAATAGTCAACTAAAATCCAAGAAAATAATAATACCAGGTAACCAGCAAGAAAATTTATTAAAATTGACGAATAATTCGCGAATGTATATCTAAGAGCTCTAAAATAACTTCCTTTCGTTAAATGCTCTTTTTCACCACTCTCAGTAGAAGAAACCAGCATAACTGCCAACCCATTCTTCCCAAAAGAAGTATAAAGAAGAAGCAAGAGCAAAACGCCCCAGCAACAAATAATCGAAGATAAGATAATAATTGGCGCAATTGGAGTCATCATTGAAGCGCAAAAATAACCAACTATTGAAGCAGCCGGGGTATAACGCAAAATAATCTTGCTTGCTTCTTTTTCAGCCTTAGGTGTTTCGGCAAAATCTATTTGTTTGGCCTTGTTTTGTTCAGCAAAGCGTAAAATAAGCCCAAATGGCCAGGTAGAAATATTATCAATTTTTTTGTCTCCAAAATTTGAAAGCATATAATTTGCCGAACCAACAATTTGCCCTATTGCTTTTTTGGCAAATACACTTTCTTTTCTTCCAATCACTCTGACTAACGTGCCCGCAGAAAGACCTTTTTTGAAGGCAAATATCTTCAAACTTGGGGGCCCTTTTTCTTTAACATTGGCCCCGACATAAACCATATCTTTAGCTATAGTGGCTGAAGTCACATAATATCCTCCTGTTTCATAAGCCCAATAGCTCTCTCCTGTTCTGGCATCTAAAGCATATAATTTACCGTCATTTGAACCAATATAAATTATGATATCGTCTATCGTGGGTGAACTTACCAAAAAACCTTCAACATAAAAAACCCATTTAATTTCGCCATTGTCAGCATCCAAAGCAATCAGCTCACCATTGCTCGAGCCAATATAAATATTGCCACTTGAAACCCCAGGCGAACTGCTGGGCTCGTTCCCAATATTATAGCTCCATTTGAGCTCCCCGCTTTTTGCGTCAAGAGCATATACTTTATTATCGCTGGAACCCACAAATACAGTTCCATCAAAAGCTATAGGAGCAAAGAAAATCCCCTTATAAGATTCGCCAAATTTAGATATCCATATCGATCTGCCTGTTTCTATATTTACAGCACAAACTTTTCCATCATGCGTCCCCACATAAACAGTATCTTTAAAAACAGTTGGAGGTGAAGATATGTAAGAATCATTAGGCTTATATGTCCATTTTTTCTTACCATTCTTATTTAAAGCGTGGAGAACTCCGTTGGGCGCGGTTAGATAAACTGAATTGTCATCGCAAAATACAGATGAAGTATAGTAAAAAAACTTTACTACAGGAGGGTAAATTCCCCCTTCAGCTCCAGTATATATCCATTCTTTTTGCCCACTATAAGCATTTAGAGCAACCAGTCTTCCGTTATTTAAAAGGACATAAACCATCCCTCCTTTAACAGTTAGACCACCACTTAACTTTTCTTTAGATTCTTTTTCAATTTTATATATCCACTTTAATTTGCTATCTATACTATCAATGGCATAAACAACTCCTTCATCAGAGTAGAAATAGACCATTTTATTTGCTGCAACGGGAGGAGAAAATGTTTTACCGGGTACGTCATACGACCATACGCTAGAAACAGACGGCCCAGTAGCAGCAAAAGCAAAAAGTGTGCTTAAGCTCGTAAAAAGTAAAAAAATTATAAAAATAGCCGTTAACCGTTTGCCTAATTTACCCAATTCTTACTCCTAACAATTAATTAGTGGAGCCGGATGCCGGATTTGAACCGGCGGCCTACGCATTACGAGTGCGTTGCTCTTCCTCTGAGCTAATCCGGCATAAATTCCATCCAGTCTCTCTACTTAATTTTTACTGAGTGCTAATATTGAAATTTATTGTAACTAATATTAATTTATTGAGATTAACAGTTACTTATTCGAAATTTCCACATAATCTCTTCCCAATTTCCATTTAATTACAACTTAATCCCTCTTATTTTTTCTCTCCGCTATTTGCTCTCCGCTATTTTTAATTTTCTCCACTTCTTTCAACGGTATCTCGTGCCTTAAACCATCATCTACTTCTACGGTTACCTTTTCACCGGGAACATTGTAATCTACAATCTTGCCCTCGCCGTAACTAGTCATAACTTTGGTTCCTTTTTTGGGAACGCGTTTTTTAAAATCTTTATATACACAATATTCATATTTCAAACAACACATCAATCTTCCGCAAACTCCTGAAATTTTTAGTGGATTTAAGGGTAAATTCTGCTCCTTAGCCATACGAATAGATACGGGCTCAAAATCTTTTAAAAAAGTTTCACAACAAAGCCTTCGCCCACAAATCCCTAATCCCCCTATCATTTTTGCTTCATCCCTTACCCCAACTTGCCTAAGTTCAATTCGCGTATGAAATACCGAAGCTAAGTCCTTAACAAGTTCCCTGAAGTCAACACGGCAATCGGCAGTAAAATAAAAAATTATCTTACTGCCGTCAAACACATATTCCACGTCAATTAGTTTCATTGGAAGCGCATATTTTTCAATTTTCTTATTACATATTTCAAAAGCTTCCTTCCCTTTCGCTTTGTTCTTCTCGAGTTGAGCTTCGTCTTTTTTTGTAGCTTTGCGTAAAACTTCCTTTAAAGGTGCCGTTATCTCTTCATCGGGAACATCGTCGGGGCCCATGGTAATCTCCCCAAATTCTACCCCCCGAGAAGTTTCCACAATCACGAAGTCCCCAGTCTTTAAATCAATGTTGGCAGGATCAAAATAGTAAATTTTGCCTGCCTCTTTAAAAACAACCCCGACGACTATGGACATTATGCTACCTCCTGAAGCTTAAACAACATTACTTCTAAAGCAAGCTGCTTGTTAACATTAAACCTTAATATTCTCTTAGTTTCTTGAATAATTTCAAGTGCCCTTTGGGCTCCTTGAAAAGAAAGCTCTTTACTTAAATTTCTCAATCTCTCCTCACAATCTATGTTCGTTAGAAAATTATTTTTAAAACATCCGGTAATAATCAAAATATCCCTATACCAAGAAGAAAAAAAGTCCAAGATATCCTCAAAAGCCTTAAACTCTTCTCTCCCTCTATCTCTTTTTTGCTTCTCAACCAACCTTTTTTTAAGCCGAGCGCCATGTGCCTTGCTTAAAGCAATTTCCTCAACTTCTGCTAATTCAGCTTCTTGCTTCAATTTAAGCTCGCCAAGAAAATCTTCAACTTCACTAATGAGACGACTACCTTCATCGACAAGTTCAAGAGCATCTAATCGCTTCAATTTTTCAGCAAGATATAATACGGATTCTCGCCTTTTAAGCTTCCGGTTAGAATTGAGCAGCTCAACAACATTTCCAAAAATTCCCCCACTTACCCTCGCCACTAATTCCACTCTATCTTTATCAATCTTATAACGACACATAATCTCATCAATTATTACTTCAGTCGCAATCGACCTAAAATAAATTTGGCAACATCGAGAAATGATGGTGGGAAGAACACCGTCTAAATTTGAGGTTATAAGTATAAAAATTACATCAACCGGAGGCTCCTCTAATATTTTTAGCAAAGCATTTGCTGCCGCCAACGTCATCTTTTCAACTTCATCAATTAAATAAACCTTGAAACCCGCCTCGAAAGGTTTTAGGTTAGCTTCCTTTTGTATCTCCCGAACTTGTTCAATTGTTATAAAATTTCCCTCAGGCACAACTTGAAACACATCGGGGTGAGTCTCGTTAATTATTTTAACACAACAGGAGCACTTCCCGCACCCTTTAGCCTCACAGTTAATAGCAGAAGCGAAAACTTTTGCCGTTGTATGTTTTCCAACACCTTGAGGACCTATAAAAAGATAAGCATGATTTAAGTTTCCCGAAGAAACAAAATGTTTAAGTTTACTTACGGCCTCCGTTTGCCCAAAGATATCATTCCAAGAAGCTACTATCATAGAAACTCATCCAACACCTTTACTATTCTTTCATGAACTTCCTCTTTTTTTCCGGTAGCATCTACAATACGATAACGCTCTGAATAAAGCTGCGCAAGCTTTAAAAATCCATCTTGAACTCGACGGTGAAATTCAATACTCTCTTGCTCCATCCTATCGGATTCTTTAATGGTGGCTCTCTTTAAACCATCTTCCGTTGGATAATAAAGAAAGATAGTTAAATGGGGATTTATATCTTGAGTGGCCCATCGGTTAATATCTATAAGTTTATTCAGAGGAAGGCCACGTCCAAATCCTTGATAAGCAAGCGTTGAGTCAACATATCTATCACAAAGAACAAATTTGCCTTCTTCTAAAGCAGGAGCGATGACTTCCGAAACATGCTGCGCTCGACTTGCTATATAAAGAAGAACCTCCGCTCTGTAATCCATTCCTTTTGCTTCGGGGTTCAGTAAAATCTTCCGAATTTCATCTCCTATTTTGGTTCCACCGGGTTCCCTTGTTATTAAAACATCAATTTTTTTACTTCTAAGATAGTCAGCGAGCAAATTCATCTGTGTGGTTTTCCCACAACCTTCTATTCCTTCGAGAGTTATAAAAGTCCCCCTATGCATTTAACAACACCACCTTAAAATTATTTTTTTATTTCTCTTTTAAAGATTCCACATAAAAATCTTTACCCCTGCAATCTACACCAACTACAACGGGAAAATTTTCAAGCTCAAGCTCATAAACAGCTTCAGGGCCTAAGTCTTCATAAGCTATAATTTTAGCTCTCTTAATATGTTTGGAAAGTAATGCAGCAATGCCCCCCGTTGCCACAAAATAAACTGCCTTATTTTCTCTTATTGCCTTCTTAACACTCTCCGAACGAGAACCCTTTCCTATCATCCCTTTAAGTCCACAGGATAATAGATAAGGCGTAAACAAATCCATTCGGCCGCTAGTGGTAGGCCCAATTGAGCCAATAACCTTTCCTGGTTTAGCAGGAGCGGGGCCGGCATAAAAAAGTACCTGTCCCTCGAGATTGACGGGAAGCTTATCTCTTTTTTTGAGTACCTCAATAAATCTTTCATGAGCTTTATCTCTAGCCGTATATACAACTCCGCTGATAAGAACCTTGTCTCCGGCACTAAGACTACAAATTGTCTCATTATTAAGAGGTGTATTTATCTTAATCATTTACTAATTTTACTCCTTTTCCTTCAATCCGAATATTTTTTATAGCAAAAATACCTGCAATAATGACCATGACTCCGCCCATCATAAGAGTAATTCTCGAGCCATTAAAGCGAGACAGATAGACAACCTGCTGATACTGAGCAACACTCCCAATTACTTTTTTGAGTAGCCAATTCACAATATCGGCGATGATTCCGGAAACAGCCAAAGACATTAACAAGAAAACTCTTATCATTGATTGAACTACGCTAAATACCCGACCACGCATTGAGTCATCAACATTTTCATGAACCAGTGTAAATCCCGTAACATTTAGTATCGCCAAATTTAAACCGGCAATTACAATTATAGCAATTACAATTTTATAATATGAAATACTTGAAAAAGCCAACATTGCTATTCCAAAAAACAAAATAGATACTCCAAATAATTTATCTTTGGGAAAAAACCTTCCAATAATTCCTGAAAGAAAACCACCAATAACAAGGCCAACTCCCAGAGCGGAAATAAGATAACCAAAACCAGCTTCCCCAATATGCAGAACTTCACTAGTATAGGCAACTCCTAACGAATATATTGAACCTCCCCCTAAAATAGCTACCCCAATACAAATAATCATATATTTAAGCAATTTATTTTCATTCATAAGCGAAAAACCACTCAACAAATCCTCTTTTATTTGAAATAAATTAATTTTACCAAGCACATGGCGTTCCCGATGAGGAAGGCAAATAAAAGAAAGAGCCAGAGCGGAAAGGAAGAATGTCCCGGCATCTATATAAAACGCCGCGTTAGAACCCGTCATAGTTTGGAAAAATGGTAAATGCCCCCAAACTGACTCAACCAATAAAATTATGGTAGCCCCAAAGGCGGAACCAATAATCATGGTCAAGTAATTGGTCGTATATGAAATTGAATTTGCCGCAAGAACATCGTCTGATTCAACAATATTTGGAATACTGGCATCCTTAGAGGGCATAAAAACAATGGCAAATGTCTCCAGCAAAAAAGCAATAATGTAAACTCCAAAGACATTTTTAATGAAAGGAAGAGTTAAAATTATCAAACCCCTGGCAATATCACAAATAACCATCAAACGTTTGCGATTATATCTGTCAACAAGTACTCCCGCCAGTGAACCAAAAAAAAGAGCGGGCAATGTTTTAAAAATCATCAATGTGCCCACCGCAAAACTAGATTTAGAAAGTTTATATACCAACGAAATCATTACTACAACGATAATCCAGTCGCCCAGATTGGATATTGCTTGGCCAATCCACAATAAAAGAAAGTTTCTGTTCTTAAAAAGTTTAAAATAAGGTGATTTTTTAATCTCTAATTAGCCCCTTTCTTTTAAAGAACTTTTTCGGCAGACCTTAAAGCGCAACACCCAAAATTAACTGCAACCGGCAGACAGGCCATGTGGCAGGGACGAGTTTCTATATTTACTGACAAAGCAGTAACTTTACCCCCTAATCCCCCCGGGCCAATACCCAGATTGTTTATCTCTTCTAATAGGCTTATCTCAAGATTTGCATACCTTTCATCTTTATTTCTCTCGTTAATATTTCTTAAAAGCGCCTTTTTAGCCAACAAACCGACACTATCGAATGTTCCTCCAATTCCCACCCCAACAACAATCGGCGGGCAAGAACTTGCATTGGCGTTTTTTACGGCTTCTAACACCGTTTTTTTTACTCCTTTTGGGCCATCTCCGGGAAGAAGCATTTTAATTACGCCCACGTTTTCACTCCCTCCCCCCTTCGGCATAACAATTACTTTCACTGAATCCCCGGGCACCATGCTCATCAATATCATAGCCGGACTATTATCACCCGTATTTTTTCTGTCAAAACAAGGGTCATCAACCATTGATTTTCGGAGAAATCCCTCACTATAACCTTTTCTTACCCCTTCATTTACAGCTTCTTTAATTGAGCCGCCCACAAAAAAAACGTCTTGCCCAATCTCAAGCAAAACATTAACCACACCGCAGTCTTGACATATTGGCAGCTCTTCTAACCGAGCTATCTCAGCATTTTTAATTATTTGTTCAATAATGGCGCGACCTATTTTAGAACTCTCAATTTCAAGAGAATCTTTTAAAGCAAGGAGCACATCTTCTCTTAAATTATAATTTGACTCCATGCAAAGCTCTTTTACAACTTGGGTTAACTCTCTTACCGGTATCTCTTTCAAATAAATCGCTCCTATTGGCTTTTCAGGTTTTTAATACCCTCTCTAACCGATTCAGCCGATTTGTTTAAAGCAGATTGTTCTTCAGAGTTTAAATTAAGCTCTATTACTTTCTCTATTCCATCTTTACCAATCTTAACCGGAACACCTAAACAGATATCGTTTAATCCATATTCTCCTTCAAGATAAACACAGGCAGGAAGAATCTTCTTTTTATCTTTCGCCACAGCTTCTATCATCTTTACCGCAGAAGCAGCCGGAGCATAAAAAGCACTGCCATTTTTTAGGTGAGCAACTATCTCCGCTCCTCCTTTTTTCGTCCGCTCAATAAGGCGGTCAATTTTTTCTTTCGGTAAAAGCTCAACAAGCGGAATCCCTGAAACGCTGGAAAAGCGGGGAAGCGGGACCATTAATTCACTATGACTGCCGATAACCATCGCTGAAACATCATCGATTGAAACATCCAATTCGTCAGCAATGAAGTGTTTAAAACGAGCAGAATCCAAAACTCCCGACATACCAAAGACTCGATTTTTCTCAAATCCACTTTCCTTTAAAGATACATAAACCATGACGTCCAGAGGATTGGTCACAACAATTATTTTTGTCTCTGGTGCAAATTTAGCAATGTTTTTGGTAACTGACTTAATAATTGCAAAATTTTTGGCCAGCAAATCAAGACGGGTCATTCCGGGTTTTCTGGCAAGTCCGGCAGTAACCACAATTAAATCGGAATCGCAAATATCTTTAAAATCGTTTGTCCCATGCACTTTTTTATGAAATCGCTCAACCGAGGAAGACTGCATCATATCGAGAGCTGTTCCATGAGGAAGCCCCTCAACGATATCAACCAAGACAACATCTCCCAACTCTTTTTGAGCAGTGAGAAAGGCGCACGTAGCCCCAACATGTCCTCCACCTATTACGCTTATCTTCATATTTACCTCCTAAAAAGCAAAATTATTTTGATTTATTATCTTAATTGATAGACCTTCACCCCGGCTAATTAAACGGCTTACAAATCTTTATTTCATAAGTTAAACCCTTCACTTCAATTTGTGTATTTTTATTAAAAGACATTTCATTAAGAATTTTTTTAATCTCATGAGTTTGATAACTTTTATCTATTGATCTCCGCGATTTTTTCTTGTCGATTGAATGAAAGTTCTCGGTAATATTGTCAAATTCTTCGGGAAAAACATCCTTTCGAGAATCAATTAGATAAGCGCATCCATCTCCAGATAGAACGCGATAGACCTCATTTAACATTTTTCTTACATCAGAAACACATTTTATCATACCGTGAGAAACAACAATATCGAAATAACCATCTTCAAAAGGGATTTCCTGAGCATCTCCCAGAACAAATTGCAAATTTTTTAAATCTTTACCCTCAACAAAATTCTCAGCATATTCGACCATGTCCGGCGACAAGTCCAAACCTGCAACAAAAGCAGTAGGTATTCTTTTTGCAAATTCCAGTGCCAGAAAACCCGGGCCTGTGCCTATATCTAAAATTCTTTTGGGGGGTCGGGTTGCTTCAGACAGTATTTTTTCAATCAAAGGTTGGTAAATTCTCTTGACTTTATCTTTACGCCTAAGAGACTCAACATACCGCCTAACCCTATCTTTCCCAATAAGGGGCCCGCTAAAATCCTTAAATTCCACTTCTTAGATGCCTTTCATGCTCAAATTTTTGTTTCAATAATTCAGGCAAGATAACTGTTTCCTTTAAGTTTTTATATTTAAAAAATCGAGAGGAATCAATTTCCACAATCATAACACACTCTTTATCGGACGCTTCCGCTACTATTTCACCCTGAAACGCCACAAAACTGTTCCCAATATAATTGTCACCATTATCCTCACCAATTAATGATATCCCCACTACAACGTTAGTTTCACCCAAACTTCTACTTAAAGCCAGTCCCTTGATGGCCTCCAGCTCTAAAAGAGAAACCGGGCTAAACTGCATCAAAATTAAATCCGGCTCCAAATTTATTAGCTGTTCTTCTAAAGAATCATCAAAAGCATCAAGCTGAGATAGTATAATTATTTTACCGATATTAGAAGTTATAAGAACAAGCTCTTTGTTTTTCTCTTCATCCTTTTGAAGATAAGAATTAACTTTCTTTTGTAATCCTGCCACTTTACCTTTTTTGTTAATCACCGCGGAAACTTCTTTTACTGTTCCATTAGGCTGAGAAAAAAGAAAATTCCCAGTAACAATATCTATTTTATATTTAGAAGAGAGTTGAGACAAAAACTCTATGATTCTTTTGCAATGTTTGACGGAAATATTTTTTCCCGCAAAATATTCTGAAAGACAGACCATCTCGGCACCAGAACCGGCAGCCTCTTTTATCTTCGCGGCTAAGCAGGAAAGATTTTCGTCAAAGTCATCTAAAATACCACGTTGGACTATTACTAATTTCATATTGCCCCCTGGGGTGAAATACTAAATAGTTCTCCAAAATTTGTGTTTCTCCTGCCAAAAATCGTCAAAACATTATCCCGGCACCAGCTACTAATTTTTGCTATTAGCCTCCGGCCAAGGCGTCCGGAAACGCGTCTTTGCGGGCAAGAATTAATTCTTTAATCCTAATTTTTTACTTTACTCGTTGCCCTTTACTCTTTACTTTTTTATCAATCTCTACCTAATCCTCTACTTAATTTTTACTGAGTGCTGATATTGAAATTCATTGTAATTTATGGTGATTTATTGAAATTTGTAGAGATTAAACAGTTACTTATTCGAAATTTCCACATAATCTCTTCCCATTTTCTATTTAATTACAACTTAATTACCGCCTAATCTCCACTTAACTTCTCCTTAAACCTTGCCCTTTTATTTTCCATACTCTATAAGCTTTAAGCTAATCTTGATCTTTATCAGAGGGAGATTTTTTTGTAGAGCAATCCGGGTTTATACATGTAATCCACGGTTTTTTTCT
>NZ_JAUSCH010000101.1 GCF_030651595.1 Candidatus Oleimmundimicrobium sp.
TACCTAATCTCTCTACTTAATTTTTACTGAGTGCTGATATTGAAATTCATTGTAACTAATTGAAATTTGTAGAGATTAACAGTTACTTACTCGAAATTTCCACATAATCTCTTCCCGGTTTCCATTTAATTACAACTTAATTACCCCTAATTTCTATTTAATCTCCACCAATTACTCCTTAATCCTTAATCCTGACCTTACCCTTTTCTTGCTATCAGCTATCTGCCCCGCCAGAGGCGGGCAAGCATCTGCTATCTGCTTTAAATAACCCTCATAATTTCTTTTTAGCTCCAAAATGCTATCTCCGCCAAACTTTTCTATAAGCGCATTGGCAATTTCAAAAGCAGTCACTGCTTCGCCCACCACCGCCGCAGCCGGAACAGCACATACATCTGCTCGTTCTTTAAGAGCAGAAACGAGTTTTTTGGTTACAATATCCACCGTCTTTAAAGGCTTACTCAAAGTAGGTATCGGTTTCATAGCGGCTCTAATAAGTATCGGCTCACCATTTGTCATGCCGCCTTCAAGGCCTCCGGCGCGATTTGTTTTCCTGTAAAATCCTTTGGAACCATCATAAAAAATTTCATCATGAGCTTTAGAACCATAAAGTCCGGAAATTTTAAATCCTTCGCCAAACTCAACGCCTTTTATGGCAGGGATACTTACAATAGCTCGTGAGAGTCTCCCATCTAAACGCCTGTCCCACGAAATATAACTTCCAAGGCCCGGAGGACAACCATAAACCAATACCTCGAAAATACCGCCCAGCGAATCTTTGGCTAAAGAAGCGGCTTCTATCTCTTTTAACATTTCGGTTTCCGCTTTTTTATCAAAACATCTGACCGGAGATAAATCAATCTTAGATAACTCACTTGGCTTCGGTGATACTTTAAGAGATGTAGAACATGACCCTATTCTGACAACGTGACTCAATATTTTTATATCTAATTCATTCAAGAGTAATTTGGCAAATGCTCCCACAGCAACCCTTGCCGCGGTTTCCCGAGCGCTTGCCCGCTCTAAAACATTGCGGATATCGTCAAAATTCATCTTAAAAATTCCCGCTAAATCTGCGTGGCCCGGCCGAGGTTTAGTAATTTTTTCCGGCTTTCGCTCAGTTTCCTCGCTGGACATAACTTCTAACCAGTTTTCCCAATCTCTGTTTTTAATTAAAAACGAAATTGGACTACCTAAAGTTTTACCAGCTCTCACACCGGCAATTATTTCAATTTCATCTTTTTCAATTTTCATGCGGCCGCCACGGCCAACACCCATTTGCCTTCTTGAAAGCTCCTCGTTTATAAAATGTCTTGAAACCTCAAGGCCGGAGGGCAATCCCTCAATTATGGCAGTTAACCCCGGACCATGTGATTCTCCAGCCGTCATATATCTCAACATTTGCTCACCTCATTAATAAAAATTTTTTAATTAATTTATTAAAATAAACGGCACTTTACAAAGTGCCGTTTGGAAGGATATAGATTTAAATTCCTCTTTTTATATCACTTGATAATTTCCTCTCCAAGCTTTATCTCAATCAGGTCTTCACCGTATAAAAGAGTAACACTGTCTTCCCCTATTGAAACAACTTGGTATGGAGAATCATCCACCCTGTCGCCTTCGGTCACTTTATAGATTGTGCTTCCGTATCTTATTGAAGCATATTTTACTTCATTTTCAGTATAAATGTCCTCTAATACTAATATTAATACTCCTGAATCCGACACGCCATCGGTTGTTTCAGTTGACGTAGTTGTTGCCGGGTCGGAAGGAACGCTAACTATTGGCTCAAACGGATCTTTATATTCATAAACCTCAAAACCCTCAATCTTTTCATCTCCAATTTCAGGAGCTTCTTTTTTGGATTCAACCTTCGCTTTCTCTCCGACTACCTCCGAACCGGCAGGTGGCTTAATTATCACAGGGGTTTCACTTACCTGAAACCCTTTAAGAACTAAGAACAGCACAACTAAAACTACCAAAAAGATACCCAGTACTCCAATTGCACCTACAATTATTTGGCCTTTTTTGGTCTTTGTGGCCAAGCTTATTTGGCTTTTTTTAGTTTTTAAAAACTCGCGCAATTTCTTAAGCACTTTTTGTCCTTCCTCAAATAAAACTCCTATTTTAATTAACCTTACCGCACAACAAAAGCATCCGCTTTTATTGAAACAGTTAAATGCGGCAATCCATCTGGTCCAGCCCCTATACTTACACTCGTTATCTTTATTTCACGCTCATTGTTGCGAACCCTATACAAAAAATCAATTAAATTAAAAAATCTTCCTGTAGTTGTTATCGATAAAGGTACACTGATATACTCACTATCTCCCATCTCGGGAAGCTCACCGGGAGAAATTGTTATAAAATCAATCCCGGCATCACTTGCAATTTTGTTAATTTGCAAAATTAAAGATGGCAACTCGGGATTTTCGGGCATTTTTGCTTTTAATTTAGCTATCTCAGCTTCAATTTTTGCTGAATCTTTCTTTAAACTCTTAAGACGGCTAAGTGTTGCTTTTGCGGATTCAAGCTCGTTGTTTTCTAATTCCTGTTGAGTCCTTAAATCCTTAATTTGATTTATCTTAGGCATGACCACAAAAAACGCGAACAAAAGCATTAATATAAGAACTCCCGTCAACATCAAAATCATTTGATCTTTTTGAGACATTTTAAGTTTCATTCACTAACACCTTCTTCGGCACCAATCTCGGAAGAATTCTCAGATGAAGCTGACTCGTTTGTTTCTTCTTCAATCATCTTAGATGTCGAATCAAACCTAACAATTTCATAAATTATCGAAGTAATACCGGATTCACTCTTAAGCTCTAAATCAGCCTTACCGGCATTTGTAAACCATATGTTGTCCAATGACTTAATTTCCCCTAACCGTATCAACCATTTTGCAACAGACGGAAAATCAAAAGTATATCCGGTATAAGTAATTTTATCGACACTCATGCTTAAACTTTCCAAACAAACATCACTCGGTATAACCATGCTAATTTCATTTAAAAACTTATCCCAAGCAATTTCGTTAGCCATGGCGCTGTCCAAAATGCCCTGTTTTTTTTGAAGCTCAGCATGTCTTTCTTCGTATATTTTATATTGTCCTATCTCAGAATTTATTTTTTGCCTTTCATCTTTAATTTCTGTTAATTTTTTATCTTCCCGGCTAACTTTCAAATTTAAACCCAAAGAAGTAAAAACCATAAAAACAACCAAAATTACACCTGCTATCATTAGATAAACAAGTCTTTTTTCAGTCTTACGTTTTTGAATTATTTCTCCGGGTAATAAATTAATGCTCATTTTACAAACTCCCTTAGAGCTAACCCTAAACAGATAGCCATCGATAACTCGTCTTTCTGTATTTCTTTTTCAGGCAACCCCGGTGCAATTTTTATCTTCTCTAAAGAATGACCCAGACTGACATCGGCATTCAAATTCTTACTCATAAATAAATCAAAATTTTTCAACATAGCGCCACTTCCGGTAAAAATAATCTTTTTTATATCTTTACCTGGCGCTTGAGAAAGATAGTAGTCAAAAGAACGCCGGACCTCAGAAACAAACTTTGTTGCCTCGCCTTCTAAGATTTCCTGCACATCCACTGCTTTTTCTTGATATTTTTTAGGTATGCCCGCGAGTTTTTTCCCTTTCTGCGGTGCTAACCCCACGTTTATCTTTAACTCCTCAGCTTCATCAAAAGACACGCCTGAAGCATCCACTATGCTTTGGGTAAAGTTATTTCCTGCTATAACACCTACTCGATTAAAACGAATAACCCTGCCGTCTACGATAGATATGTTTGTTATTCCGGCACCCACATGGATGAAAGCGACAACGTTATCATTTTTATCTTCGGCCATCAAATCGGGTGAAGAGCTAAAAGAAAGCGCTCTAACAATTGCAAAAGATGACACGTCGATTGCAACCGGCTTCAACCGAGCAATTTCAAGAGCTTTAAGATTGTTCCCAATCATATCCTTTTGAGCGGCAACTAATAACACTTCAACCAAGTGATCTTCGTTTTCGTTCACATAGTCGCCAACTACTTCAAAATCCATAATTGCTTCATCTATGGGAATTGGAATAAATTCTTGAGCTTGAAATTTAAGAGCTCCTTGCAACTCATCTTTTTGCATAAAAGGAAGCTCTACCAAACGAACCACTACTTTTTGATTCATTACCCCTGTAACAACCTGTTTCTCAGAGATTTTCATCTTTTTCCAAAGCTCAATTAGAGAATTCCCCACAACTTCGGGTTCGATAATTTCTCCATCAGAGACTGCTCCTCGAGGAATTTCAATTGTCCCATAATTAGACAAAATAGGCGCTTCTTGAGAACCACTTAGCTGAACAGCTCTTATTGTGTTCGTTCCAATATCTAACCCTATTGGTTTTAATGAAGACTTAAATTTAAAAAAGCCCACTCAATCCTCCATAACTGCAACTTTAATAAGTTGCTAGTAATATCGCCTCGGGCGGGGCAAATAATTAATTATTTTATTTAGTTTAGTTTTTATTATAGCATCTACCGCCATAATTTTAATTCATAATACTTAAAATATACTATTTTTGCAAACAATATACTCGATGTTTTAAAATTACTTTATTTATCGACATAAAACCGTAAAATCTTTAAAATTTACCGCTCCCGCCAGGTGGAATAGTCTAAAACCGCTCCCGTAACAACTTTAAAAGCGGCTAACTCATCAAGCTTTGGAACAGCACCTCTAAAAAATATAATGTCCAAGCGATGCTGAGTTGTACTTCCAAAGTTTATATATCCATCCGGAGAAACAGCACCAGCACTTCCGGCCACCACACATCCAGCTATACGCACGTCTCCTCCATTAGTCTTTAGATCAAAATCTACTTTTTGTTTCGAAAATATTATTCCCTCATAATTGATATGATAATCCGTATCTGACGAATCATGCTCCGTTAAAACATTAACTCCATATTTTGAAATTATGGTTATCTCTCCATCGTCCGATGTGTCCGGAGTATCTTTGCCTTCCGTTCGAACATAATCTGCAATCTTAGTCATGCCGTTACTATAAAACTGGCACTCATCCCCCAAAGTGGTCCAAACATTTTTATTTTGACCTTTTATCTCCAGCGCAAGCTCGTTTTTAAGCTTATTCTTATCATTAACAGAACCGCCACCGGCGATAATGGTCACATTTGAACCAATTGTTGAGTGGTCGATTACTACATTTTCAAAGACGACTATTTCCACCGCGCTCCCACTGGGATTGCTGTTTTGAACCGTGGAGCCAGTAATAGTTAAATCTCCGCTGATTAACACTTGTGTTCCGGGGTCATATGTTTTAGTAATATTGTTCCAGATTACATCGCCAGTTTCCTCTTTTTTCGCCGAAGCTATCTTCTTTTCGTAAGATGAAGTGTCAAATTCAGGGAGCTCAACCTGTCCAACAATATCGTCTTTCCAGTGAGCTTGAGGATAAACTTTTGACCCCTCGACATACCTTTTACTGTCGGGGCCAACACCTGCGTTTGAATAAGCATATCCGAGATACTCTGGATCATATGGAGGATTATTCAATTCCTTTTCATCATTTACCACATACCCATGAATAATTAACTGACCATCGCTCATGACCACAACTTTATTAAGGTCAGTGGTTGCATTGTGAATGAACACTCCTTTATAATTCATATCCCAAGGATCGTTGGGGTCGCTTATTTCATCTCCGTGGATAGCCGTAAATTTAGCACCTGATAGTGCCCTATCAAAAGAGCCCGGCGTAACTCCAAGGGTGACATGAACAGTTATCTTTTTTGTAACACCGGCAACTTTCCCAATCGAAGTCAACAGTTTAGAATTAGAATCAAAAACAGTATAATAGCTGCCATTACCAAGTGAAATCGGAGAAGCTTCTGAAGCCACTGAGCCGGATACCCCATTGTTTAGATTCCAAAGGGCGTGATTAACACCTGCCTCGGTCAGATAATAAGCTTGGGCAATTTCTTTGTGTCTCGAAAACGAGAGCATTTCATTGTAAATTAATACTGTAAACATCGTGCCAACTAACATCATGATTACCATAATGCCTAATGCAAATGCCAACGCGTACCCTTTTTCGGATGATAACAAGCGATTTTTAAACATTTTAATCACATCCTAACCTTTGCTTCGGAACCTTACATCTGTATCTAACTTATAGGCCTCCGGCAATTTATCCGTATCCCTATCTATTATTAAACTTATACTAATTAAATCACCTGACCGGCTAAAAATTGGGATTGATAGCTCCCCGTTTGCAATATACTTGGCAACTATTGTATTTTCCAGCTCAGCTCCATCGCCAATTCTTATAATCTTTCTCCTTAAAGTTTTATCGAACTCAGAAAGTCCGTACTCAATATAAGCATCATAAGTATAATTTGCTTTAACTGTATCAATAAGGGTCAATAGTGTGCTAAATGTTACCTCTCCATTATCAGTATCTATACTTAAAGAGTCTAAGTCCTGTATGATATCGTTTACGTAAATAACGGGTAACGAGATATCTGTCAAAAGCCATGGATAATATGCCGAAGAATAAACGTTGTAAGAGCCTGCTACTTTTGGACTTAACTCTTCCTCTACTATTTGAATTCCCCTTACTCTGATGGTGTAACCGTCTGCTGATATCGAAATAATTTCATAACACTCCCTAATCTCCTTCGTCATTTGTTCTGTCGCGTTTCTTGCAACCTTCTGCGCGTCTATCTGACTTTCACCAATATTCGCGATATCTTGACTTGAAATAAGCATCGTATATAATCCACCTATTACAACCCATAAAATAGCAACGGCAACCATTAATTCAATTAATGAGAACCCTTTTTGATATTTTTTGCCTATTACCATTTGCTTCATCTCTTTCTTATTCTTCCAGCTTATTGCAGCGGTAGGTCACCAAAGATGTACTTTCCGTAGTGTTCTCGTGTTCCCAAAAAACCTCAACTATTATCTTTTTTAAATTACCACCGGCACCGGCAACATCTGAATTATCAACCGTTACACGCTTTACAAAGGTTCTGTTTCCAATGACAACTTCCTCATCCGGCCACGTTCCTATCGTAATGGAATTATGGGTTATGTTTCTTATCTCTTCCATCTTGTCGCGAGCAGAATTTATTGCAAGACTTAGTTCCGTCGAACGAGCCGTCAAACCTATTCCCTCAGAAAACATTACAAAAATTGGAATAAGCCCAATTACGAGAATGGTCATCGCAATCATTATTTCAGCAAGAGTAAACCCTCTCTCATCTTTGGAAAAAAACTTCATTTCCCCTCCAAAAATTCTTTTTTTAATAAAATTCTTATTCTAATAAAATATCGACATAATTAAAGATTAACTTTAGAGAATTTGTAGATACCTGCCCGCCGCTGGCGGGGCTGATGGCTGATAGCGAATAGAGTATAGAGTAGAAAACATTCTTTCTCGTCATTGCAAACGACCAAAAGGAGCGTGGCAATCTCGACTTTCTCTTATTAACTTATTGGTCTAAACAATTTCTGAGACTGCCGCGCCCTTCGGGCTCGCAGTGACAAATCTTGGTCTTTGCGATGCAAAACCCTTGCTTACCCTGTCTGCCGGCAAACAGGCCGTTTTTATTTTTTATATTTTAGTTTTTAATTTGCTGGAAATTGCTATCTACTTCCCCTGTCTCCAGGTTATCTCATAAAGTGACCTGTCGGGTTTTAAGAAGTAAGGTGGCTCTATGTAGTTGAGACGGTTGTC
>NZ_JAUSCH010000102.1 GCF_030651595.1 Candidatus Oleimmundimicrobium sp.
TCAAATGATCCATCGACGCCGGTTCGCGTATATCGCCGTCCTCGCCCTGATTGCGATAGAGCGATATTGCGGTATGATAATCCCGCGGCGTATACGAGGCCGCCAAAAACTGATTATCGATTACGGTATGCCTATAGCACGCGTCAAGCACTATGTCGCCGTAAGCGACCGCGCCTCTGGTGTTGTTGTCTCTGAACACGTTACCGCTGAACAGCCAATCGCGCGAATTATACTCGCAGTACAAACCGCCGAGATGGTTTTCGATTATCGTGTTGCCCGTTACCGCAACATTGGCGCCGCGCGGGAATAACGCCCACACATTCGTCTTGAGCGTACATCCGCTTACAGTTACCTTACGCTGATGGGTATGGTCAAACTCCACCGCGTTGAGAAAGCCCAGCAACGTCAAGTTCCGAAGCCTCGAGCCGTTATCGCCTTGCGGGGCGGGTGTCGGTTGACGAAACAAAACCCCTCTCCAAGTACCGAAGTCGTTGGATGTGCTGACGTTGTTGGTGTAATAGTAGAGAAGCGGCCAGCCCTTCGTATGCGCCTTTCTCGCGTCAATGACAACGCCGTTGCCGTCGATGTCGACGGACGAGTTGACGGTAACGATGAAAAGTCTGGGCAGCGAGCCTGAAAGCTGCGAGAGGTCGACCTCCCACGACGTCGCCTTCGCGGCAAACCGCAGCGAGCAGTTGATCTCGAAAGGCTCAACAACCTTGCCGCCGCTGTACCACGCCGCCCAGCGGGTTTGATTCCACGGATCGAAGTCGCCCTGCCCGTCGTTAAGTACGCCCGAGACCGTAAGGCCGAAGGCATTGTGCGCAAAAAGAACGGCGGCGATTATCAAAGTTACGGCAAGTTTGTTCATAGTATAAGCCTTTACTCGTACATACAGGAATGGATAAGGTCGTCCAGTTTCGCCGTCGCCAGGCACTGCACCTGATCGGCGGCGCCGTAATATATCTTCACGGTGCCGTCGTCTTCAAGCACCGCGCCGTTGGTGAACACCACG
>NZ_JAUSCH010000103.1 GCF_030651595.1 Candidatus Oleimmundimicrobium sp.
ACTCACGCAAAGGCGCAAAGACGCAAAGAGGTGCTGTAACCCACCAAAAAGAAGGGACTTGGCGGCTTGGCGTGATCCAATACCCAGGAGGGAGACGAAGACTCACGCAAAGGCGCAAAGGCGCAAAGAGGTGCTGTAAACCCCAAACAGAAGAGACGTGGTGGCTTAAGCGTCCTTGAGCGTGATCCAATTTCACATGATGAAGAGGAGCGGTACTTTTTCACGCTACTGCTCAATCGTCAGGAAAATTGTACGATGAAAAGAAAAAGAAAAATTAGGATTGGTTAGGTTTAGTTCCTGCGAAGGACGAGGAACGCAACCGCACCAAGACCTGCAATTGCTACAAGTGCACCAAAGCCTGGCTGCTGTGCAGTTGCTGGCACAGTGGTTGCCGGGACGGTGGTTACTGGTGGCTGAGTTACAGGTGGCTGAGTTACTGGTGGCTGAGTTACCGGAACACCCTCAATGATATTGAAGGTGGAGGTTGCCGATGCATCGGCCTCAATTGACTCAACATTGATGATGTACTCATCTGGCTTGAAGGCAGTTGCTGAGACCTCGAATGACCAGGTGTTGTATCCTGCGTCACCCTTTACGATCTTGACAGTGCCTGACTGGCCTGAGAATTCACCACTTGCGGTCTTCTCGGTTGGCTTGAATGCCGATGAGGTGACTTCGACGATGAGGTCGTTGCCAACACCGAGGTTGGTGGTTCCGGTGATCGTGAAGGTCGAGCCGACATACTTGTCAGCGACTGAGTCGATCCGGATCCATGGCTCTTCAACGAGGAACGTCAGCTTGGTGTACGTGTCGTCGATGTTTGCCATGTTGATGAGCTGAATGAGTGCTTCTGCAGCGTCAGAGCCCTGGAGACGGCCTGCACCAACTGCAACGAATGCGTTTGCACCAACCGCTGGGGCGATACCCATTGGTGCTGCATCACGAGTCTGGACGTAGGATACTACACCTACAACATTCTCGACGACATCGAACTGATTGTTACCCATCGGGTGCTGAATGACAACAAAGTACTGGCCGGATGCCATGTTCTGTGTTGCTGCTCCTGTCAGTTCGTACTCAAAGGTTGCATCATCATTGACGGATTCGGTTGCCCGCTGGTAGAAGTTGCGTCCAAGAACCCAGATTGCAACACCAGGTGTTGGGTTGCCTTCTGCATTTCCACGGATGTAGAGCTTGTCACCCTTTGCAACCGAGGACTGGGATGCACTTGCGGATACGAATGACTTCCTGACGACGATTGAGACCGTCGAGTATTTCACATTCTGGAGGTTGTTCTTGTCTCTTGCGGCTGCGACTGCGTAGATGGTGTATGTACCTGCGTCAAGTGCGAGGTTTGAAGTATCCCACTTGTATTCCCAGGTGTCGTCACCCTTTACAACCCGCTGAACAAAGCTTCCCGGAACAAGGTCAACGACTCTAACAGAGGGGTCACGGAGGTCTGCACCGTTTGCAGCAAGGTTTGGACCGGTCATGAAGAGGAAGACATCTGCTGAGTCGGTGTTTGTACCGGAGAGAACAATCTCCTCACCGAGGTAGTAGCTGCGGTCACCGGATGCGGTGATTGTAACATCACCCTTCTCAACCTTCACCTTCACTTCATCGTAGGTACCTGATGGACCCGGTGCAACATACTCGTCACTGCGGATGGTGAAGCTCTGGTCTTTGGTGTTCTGGGTGGTTGAGAAACCGATTGTTCTCTTACCCTGATCATTTGTAGCGACCATTGCATAGTGGTTAACTGAGGGGACAAGTCCAACCTGTGGAACATCTCCACCAACGGTTGAGACACCGGAGAAGACATATGCAGCTGCTAGTGCTGATCCCTTCGTGACACCCTGCTGACCGTCCTTAATTGCAGGAACATCTGTATTAACGAGATTTGCGGTGCCCTTTGTCCAGAGAACATAGTTTGTGCTTGGGCGACCGGTGATGGTCACTGCAAAGTCAGTGTTCCTGACAACGGTATCTTTGTTTGAGGTGATGATAAGATCATCGTCTGCGATGGTGACCGAGTAGGTCTTTGAGACGGTCTTGCCGGTGACATCGTAGTTGTCGTTCATGCGGTTTGCATTACAGTCAACCTTGTATGTGTAAGTGCCACGTGCATAGTTTGCGTTACCTGTGTCCCAGACACCAGTTGACAATGCTGCACCGGTGACGATGAAGGGATTGGTGTTCACAAGGTTTGCAGCTACATTGACTAAGGTATTCGTGTCATCACGCAGTGATGTATAGACGTTGCCGTTGGGGTCGGTCACACGTACACGTACTGGTGCACCAACAGTTGCCGGGGCGGTCACACGCTGTGTGAAGGCATCAAGGTTTGTATCGATCCTGAAGCGGAGGACGTCACCCTTAATGACGGTCTTGTCATTTTTCACATTGTTCCCAATATCGATGAGCTTGACATCAAGGGTTGGGTCTGCAACGAGGAATGCAAGCGGAGTGCCTGCAACCTGACGATACCATGCACCAGTCTGCATACCTGCATCAACAAAGAAGGCAGCCGGGTTTGATACGACTACTGTTGCTGATGGAGAGTCAAAACCTGGTGTTGAACCAGCGGCATACCAGCCGATGGTCTCACCGGCTAGAACACCGGTGGCTGCAATATTCAGCCCTTCTTCACCACGGAATACAGTGTTTCCTGCTGCAGCGATGACATTATCAGCTGCTGCAACCGGGAGCACTACAATCATGGCGAGTGCAAGGAGCGAGATTATTGCGATTGTTAATCTCTTACTCATAAATCATTTCCTCCAATTTGTTCATTTGATTGAACAGTCATTACCTTGCAGACACAGCAATCATCCTTCGACAGATGCCGAATTCCCATTCACTGAGCTGCATACTCCGATCAACGGAATATGCTTCCATATTAGAAGAGGACTTATTATATCCTTTGTGGTTGAGGAGAGGCAGGCAGACCGGCCATATAATGAGGAAACCTCCGCTGAAGAGAGACTACACAGATCCATACATTATTTTCGAGTATTTCAGAGATACGATTCCACCCACCATACCAAGATCATCAGAGTCGCGGATGACCATATCAGATCCACACCATAATCTATACCATTCCTGCACAGTATTCTATATATGAAGATCATCCGTGCCGCAACCCTTGCCCGTGCACATGAACTTGTGATCACACATATCCTTGAGAGGGGGAGAGAGCGACGAACCGAGAACGGTGAAGAAACCCTTGAGACTGATGAGGTCACGCTCAGGGTGGAAAAGCCTCTGAGCGAGCCGATGGGAAGTGCCGCATCCAGATTTGGGAGAGCCTTCCTCGACTGTTATGCAGCAGACCTGATCACAGGATCTGATGCCCGGTTTGAGTATGATTATCATTCCCGCCTCTTTGACTGGGGGCAGGAACTCTCTCTTGCCGGAGTAGAGGTTCACGCCAATCAGATTGCCTATATAATACAGAAGCTCAGAGATGAACCCGCGAGCAGGCGTGCAGTCGCCGTCACCTGGAACCCCCCGGTGGACGAGCCCTTGAATGACTGCCCCTGCCTTCAGCTTGTCCAGTGCGTCATCAGGGAGGGGGTGCTTGACATGAAGGTCGTCTTCCGCTCAAACGACATGCTCACCGCTGCTGGTGCAAACATGTATGCGCTCGCACGCCTTCAGCAGCATATCGCAGAGGCAGTCAGCGTGCCCATCGGTGCTTACACCCATATCTCGCTTGTTCCGCACATCTATTATCGCCGTGATATCGCCGACATCCCACGGTTCTGCGGAGAGGGGAAGCTGATACGGCCGCAGCAGATCGTATGCCAGGCATGCCGGGGATGCAGGAGGGCAGAGGAGGTTTAATTTTATGACGGATTGTCTGGTGGGGAAGTAATGCGATTTTTGTGGATCTGATATGTAAAACCATCTCCTCAGACAGGTGAATTCCGTCAGGTTCATTAATCATCAGGAATCACATATTATGGCACAATAGCCCGGTAGTGTAGCGGTCAATCATGGGGGACTCTGGATCCCCCGACAGCAGTTCGAATCTGCTCCGGGCTACTTCTTCTTTTGAGAGAATTACGGTAATTAATCGCTTGATTCCTGAGAATGCAATTGAGTGGCCTGTAGGAAATCGGGGGTTATCCCCGATAATAGCCTCATTGTACGTATTTCAGAGAGTATACAGCAGTGACGGACGATGACGTATTCACACCAGGTATAAACCATATACAGATATATGACGCTTTGATCATCCAGAAGATGATTGAGAGAGTCGAAGAGGGGAGCGGATCAAATAGGTCATAGAATGTCTGAAATGAGATTCAGAATCGGGAAACTATATACCATCACTGGGCAGAAGGAATACCTGAGAAGTATGATCTCAATAGGAGAGCAGAAAACAGAAAGTGAAGGTTCAAGTTTAGAGCAGATTAGCTATTCCTTTTTGCGAAGATACTGCTGGATTGAACTGAGATACACCTCAAGTACAACGTAATCCTGCTGAAGAACCGCGTAGACCTGCCCTCTATCAAGGTCACCATACCTATGAACGAGGATATTCCGAAAGCCTGCCAGATCTGAGAGATCCTGCACAGATCTTTCCGATATGATGGCATGCCTCCCCAGAATTTCAAAAGCTTCCCGATAACTACCAGGTTTTTCCAATTTTCCATCTGCGATTATGTCAGCCGCAATATCAATTGAAGATTGAATTGAGATCATCATCGCATGTAAGACCATATTTCTCGTATCCCTATCTGAAACAACCATATCCTCCGATATGGAGCGATAGCGTTTCCAGTCGGCTAATGCATTCTGAAACTCATCAATATGATGGTATATCCTCATCCTTTCACCGGTGAAATACAAGCCCTATCCATCATCTCAAACATCGGGAGCAGATCAAGATACTGCGTCAGAACATCTGCCTCAAAAGAGCTGCGTTCATCCTCATCACGGGCAAAAACAATCCGCCCGCTCCGTACCACCTCATAGAGGAAGCGAACGGGAGCACCATTTAGAACACGAAGATCAACCTCACACCGCGGAGCAATACTTTGTTCTATAACGGAGGCAATTCGCATACCATATTTGAAGTAATCATAGGGCTTCCTCTCCTGAGTCACAAGAATCCCGATATCAATATCATTAAATTGATTACTTTTCAAAAAAGAGCCGAAAATATACACTAAAGCGACATCAGCAGTGATTTCAGACTCGGACGCGAAAACACGAGCGATCTCACCGATAATCCGTTCCCTCGCCCGCTCATTCAGATCATGTTTACCAGAATTAACATGGGAGGATAGTGATGCCATATGCAGAACTCCTTGAAGATACTATTATCAGAAGGCACATATTAATATAAGCCAGAAAATATCGAAATCACCCCCGTGATTCGACTTATTTAACTTGCAGGGTTGAAGGGACGGAGCGGGAAGTCTCCTTGCGAAAGCTGGGAGATGAAAGCGGAGTCCCTTCGCCATAATCGAATATTATTTATATTATATTGATAAACTATCAATTTACATTCTGATAGATAAGATATAATGATCGTTTCGTACAAGTATCGAGCATATCCTGATCCTGACGTTGAAGATAGGTTAAACAAAGCTCTTGATAGTTGTAGGTGGATGTACAACAAAATTGTCGAAATATCCAGAGACGCGTATGAATCTGGTATCACACTCTCGCAGAGTGACTCTCAGGCTATGATTGTCGGTTGGAAACGCGAGAACCCTCATTTATCGACTGTTTATTCCAAGACACTTCAGATGGTGAATAACACCTATTGGTCAAATGTGAGAGCAATCGCGGAGGCAAAGAAACGTGGTCGGAAGATCGGTAAACTCAGATTCAAAAGTGCGTATCGATATAGGACTTTGAATTACAACCAATCCGGATTCAAAGTTGATCCCGGTCAACAGATTATTACATTATCGAAGATCGGATCATTCAGATTCGCTATGCATCGATCCTATTCTGGTACAAT
>NZ_JAUSCH010000104.1 GCF_030651595.1 Candidatus Oleimmundimicrobium sp.
AGATAGGCTGCGGGTGCCAAAGTTTGAAAATTCCCGCCGACCAGCATAGGGGTTCCAAAGTCGGCCATGGCACGAATGAAGATAAGCAGTGTAGCGCTAATTAAACCTGGGACCAACAAGGGTAAAGTCACCAGGCGAAAGACGCGCCACTTGGAGGCCCCAAGGTTATAAGCGGCGTTTTCGAGAGTGCCGTCAATTCCCATAAGCATCGCGGAGATAATAAGAAAGGCTAAAGGAATATGACCAAGTGTCTGCACAAAAACGATTCCCTTCCATCCATAGAGGTTAATATCGAGCCCCAACAGTCTATAAGTTACAAGCCCCCTGCGACCAAACAGAAGCAGAAAAGCAAGCGAAGTAACGAAGGGTGGTGAGATTAACGGGAGCAGTGCTCCTAAAGACAATATGCGGCGAAACGGTGCGTTTGAACGATTAACTACAAACACGATGCTCAGACCCAAAAACAAAGAAATCGTAGTCGTCAACGCCGATGTAAATAAACTGTGTAAAAGACATCTAAAAAGGCGGGGCGAGCGGAAGAACTCCAGATATAGAGCAAACGAAAATTTTCCTTCTACCGAGAAACTCTTTACCAAAACAGCCCCAAGAGGCCACAGGACGAAGATAAAAAGAATTACGGAAATCACTAAAAGGAAGGCGCTCTGACTTGTTTTGCTTATACGCTTAAACAATTTATCCAAATATTTCATAATTTCATAAAGAAAAGATAGGCTCCAGTAGAGCGGAGCCTATCTTTCATCATCTATCATCAGCCACCGAATCTATTTGTCCACTCTTTGACGATGCGTTCGCGCTCCGCGCCCGCCCACTCGAAATCTCTATCAAGCAACTTAATTTGGTCAATTGATTTGATAACGCCGGGCGTCTCAACACCTGGCCTTGTTGGAGTCCTGGGACTCGCCTTGGCCAATATTTCCTGTCCGTGCTCTGTTAAACACCAGTCGTAAAAGATCTTCCCAGCTTCAACATTAGGTCCGTTTTTAACCAAAGCAATTGGCGCTGGCCACCAGGTTGTGCCATCTTCAGGGTAAACGAAAGATATGTTTGAACCTTCTTGGAATGATTCTTCCGGTGGGCCAGGAGACAAACCTATTGTAAATTCTCCGGCCACCACTTTCGCCCCGGGCCCTGAACCCTTAGGAGTATAGTGATTGACATTCTTATCCAAAGCCTCAAGGTACTCCCAGCCTGCTTTTTCACCTTTCATCTCTATAATGCCCGAGACTATACTATATGCCGTCCCTGAGATTGAAGGATTCGAACCAATAATTTCATCTTTCCACTTTGAGTCGGTAAGATCATCCCATGTTTTGGGCGCCTCACATCCGAGTTCGTTTAGGCGGTTTTTGTTGAGAGAGAACCCCACGACGACCAAAGAAACACCTGTCCAATAATTATCCTTATCTCGATACTTATCGGGTATAGCACTTGCTTCCGGTGATTCATATTGCTCAAGAAGCCCCTCGCCTGCCGCTTGCCGAAAAGCATCATCTCCACCACCGAACCAGACATCCATAGTGGGGTTATCTTTTTCGGCTTGCATTTTGGTTAGCGCCTCGCCGGAAGACATATCTACCCCGACCAACTCGATGTCGGTGTCTTTTTTAAACTCTTCTACAATGGTGTCCCAACCACCATAAGCATAATATACATTAACTTTTGTGCCCTTAAATTCTTTTGCACGTTCTTCAAGTGTAAGCTCTTTATTTTCTTCCGGTTTTTCGGATACCGCCTTTTCGCTTGACTTCTCTTCCGTTGCGGACTTACCACATCCAACAATCCCAGTAAACATAAATACCATTGTTAGAGCCAGAAGAAAAATTGAAACTTTTCGTAAAAATTTCAAATAAATGCACTCCTTTCAGCTTTTTTACTCGTTTATTTTACACTGACCCCCCTTCACAGAAATTTGATGATCTAAAATGCTATGAATGAAATACAAAGTTTTTCTACTCATAACGCCAACTCCCTAAAAATTGGAGGCTGGATTCGGAATCGAACCGAACAGGACACTCATTGGAGTCATCCTCAACAGGTTTGCAGCCCGCGGGGAGCATCAGCTCCCTAAACCAGCCCCATCATTAAAGATGGACTCTCTATCAATATTAAAGGGCTATTAAGTGATGTTTATCTCACTTAATAGCCCTTGGTTCTTCCGTGCTGGCTACTTCTTGAACTATATTTTATCTGCCTATTATTTTTACCCTTTTACCTATATGTAATCTTTAAATCAAAACCTGTAACCCTTCCGTTTTTCTTCGCTATGGTTAAAGAAGCGTATTTATTTTTTTCATCTATAAAATCTTGCATAGAAGCGACAAAGCCACTTAAAGCTTTTTCATCCAATTGGTTACAAAATTTATTGAGTTCTTTGAACAATTCATCTTGTCCATTCTTGTTTTTATCCATTAAACCCATCCAAAAAAATACTTATAATTTAAATAACTAATATTTATAATAAAATATCAAAACGCCTTTAATAAAGCAAGGATTTTTTAAATCACCCTTTGCAAGTGATAAACTAAATCTTAAAAGGATTAATTTTTGAGGGACGATGCGATGTATCTAAAGGAACGGGCCTTGAGCCGAAATATTTTGCCCTATCAGTTAAGTTTAAAATGATATTCATAAGATTGCGGCCTTCGATTCTCCCGAGGCCGCCACGCAAACAAGCTCTTTCGCCAAACTCTTTAATATCATCTACTCGAACGGTCCTGCCAATAATTACAATTGGAACCGGCTCACCCGAATGAATTAAACTCCCCGAACTTGGTGTGCTGTGATCGGATGTCACAACGATTAAAGTGTCATCGTCGAAATCAGATAAAATAGTATCGAAGGCCGTATCAAGTTTTTCAATCACTTCTTTTTTAAAAAGGGGGTTCTTTGTATGTGCCGCTTCATCGGGAACCTTGGTATGAACATGGACAAAATCGTAACCACCATTCAGAGCATCTGATGCTGCCTTAAGACGCCTTTTCATATCTTTATGGACATCTTCAAGATAGAGTAATTCGATAAAATCCATTCCAATTTCAGATGCCATACCTTTAAAGAGCACACTTGAGGCAACCATCGCCGCTTTAAAACCAAACTTATCAGAGAAGGAAGTCAACCTTTTTCTTCCGGATGCCCACTTGGTAAGCAAGAAATTTAACGGAGGCAAACCCCGCTTAATCCTTCCGATATTGATTGGGTGGTCTTTCAATTTAAAGTAAACTTTTCTTAGATAAGTGTTTAACGCGTGGGCCGTAACCTCAGCTTTCTTTTTGTTCTTTATGTCCAGCATCAGTTGAATTTTAATCACCGGCAAATCGTTGCAAAAGGGATCCGAATCGGTAATATCGGGGCTTACGCCACCGCTTAAAAAGATGATGCCCTGTCTTTTTGAGTTATAAACAAAGCGGATATTTACTCCTTCAATTTCATCGTCAAGAATATCTTTTGCAAGCTGTCGACAAACTTCCTCCTCGGCACCTATACCGCGGCTTACAATTTTCAAACAACCATTTTCTTCCGCGACGGAGGCAAAACTCGCTCTAAGAACAACCTCTTCAAAGTTTAAGTCGAGCCCCTCTCCAACCGCTTCAAAGACTCCTCTTCCGGGAAATTCATCAAGAGAGTAGCCGAATAAAACAAAATGAGCGGCATCGCTTCCGGGAGCAATACCGGGAGAAAAAGAATTTAGCAAACCCGTTATGCCACAAGATGCCAACTTGTTTAAATTGGGGGTATGAGCAGCTTCCAAAGGGGTTTTTCTATCCAGCTCGGGAGCCGGCCTATCGCCTAAACCATCCAACGTAACAAAAAGAACCTTCATTTAAACCTCCGTCTTAAAAAGTCAGGTTTCAGCCCTCAAGAACCTCTTTAACCACCTTGATATAATCGACTTCTTTATCTTCCTTCCACAACTTTAAGATCTCTTTGGAAGCAGGTGCCGCAAATTCATCAAAATACTTTTTCAAAGCATCTTCATCATATTCCACTTCGTCATCCAGAGTCCGGTAATTGCCGCTCAGTGTACACTTCAGTTGCCTTTTCCCCTGTTCCCAATCTGAGCCAATAAGGGATTCTATCTCATCATTTGATACAACTTCCCTCAAAGGAAACAAAAGCTCAACCCCCGCATAGTTGAGCACCTCTTTATAGGCATCAAGAGCTACGGGCAACTGATTTATTTTTACATTTCCCGCATGAGATTTCCTCTCACCACTGATAATCTTATCCGCCCCAATACGCCAAGCCAAAGGGGCCCTAATTAGATGCATATATAGATGGCATCCCAAACAAGAGGGGCAAAAGCCAAATCTCTTAAAAAGAACCGAGAGAAATCTGCCATTAAGGGCATGCCACAGAGCCGGCTCGCCCAAAGTAATGGAATTCAAAACGGGGTTTGCATGGCCTGAAAGTAAACCCAAATCACTTAGCCGCTTACGTAGATATTTTACGTTGTCCTCAAGAATTTTATAGTCGCCATATTCTGTCCCGGTATGAACAACGGTAGAAAGAACCGCGTCAATATCCTCTTCTTCAAACGCCTTTATAATCGCGGCTATACTATCTCTTCCGGCAATTTCACCAATTGCCAAATTGTTTGCCTTTGAAACTTCACTCTTAAGTTGGAGAGATATTGTTCCTTTCAGATTTTCTAAAAATCTCGTCTCTCCCATTCTTATCTCCTTTAACAATGAAATATTAACATTGAGTATAGCTTAAACTCTTTAACTCAAAAACAACCAATGTGTATTAATAGAAATTTGGTATCAATTTTACATGAAAATTGATGTTTGGAAGTGGTATCCAAATCATAAATATTTAAAGTTTAAATCAGGAAAGTTTTAAGTAACGACCTTGTACGCTCAACTTCTTGCTTATCCACCAACTCAATAACCCACCAGTCGCAACTAGTTTCAAGCAGATGTCCAAGCATGGGCCCTATAAGACTTAGGTCCCGCGGGGCAATATGATGAGGTTCTTCTCTCTCATAAACATGAGCATTAACTATACGAGGAGCCATCAGCTTAAGAAAATCTAAACCAATGAAGCCGTTTTTCGCGTGAAGGCTGGAGTTTGCGTGCCCAAGGTCGAGAGTAACCTTTGCTCCCGTAAACTCAATTAATTTTTGGAAAAGACCGGGGTCGCTTGTGGCCCCCTTTTTTAGATTTTCAAGACAAACTACAACACCCTTGGTTTCACCGTAATCAACCAGTTTAGAGAGATTTTTTACAGCATTGTTCCAGCTAATCTTCTCGAGATTTTTCGACCATAAGCCGATATGGATGGTCATGTAGCAACCGCCAAATTCCTGAACTTTGTCAACGCAAAATTTAAAAACATCCAAAGAATCATCGGCTACATTTGAATTAATATGAGCAAGCTCAATGCCGTCCATAAAACAATGATACCGAACTTCGATACCATCATTTTCCTTTATAAGATTGGAAAAATCCCGTCCATCTTTCTTGAGTAGAGATAGTCCTTCTAAATCAAAAGACCAATCGATGGCCGAGTAATTATTTTTGGTAGCATAATTCATCGTTTCGCCAAGCAGATTCATTGGTTTTGCGCAGACTGCTATTTTTGGCTTCATAACCACCTCAAAAAACAAGCTACTTAAAAACAGCTCATATGCTAATATAAATAATAAAAATATGTCAAATAAAATTTATTTATAATAATTTACCTTTCTCCAAGGTAATTAAATAACCTCGACCTCACCACTCTTTTTACCCACAATTTTGCCAATAACCGAGTCAAACTCCCAAAGTTCTTTAGGTTTGTGTTCTTTCAAAATAAAAATTGTTTAGATTCTCTTACAAAGAAGAATTTTTTATTTTCTTCCTACAAATTCATAAAACAAGAGCAAAAATTAAAACTTCATCTCAAAATATACATCAAAATATTGACAATGACGTATATTTTGACGTATATTTTGATGTAACAAAGGAGGTTGGCTTCATGAGTAAAATCATCGGAGTTACAGAAGCTCGCTCAAAACTAAAGGAGATTCTTGATGACATTTCGAGAAAAAGAGAGCCCTATATATTGACAAGGGGAAGCAAACCCGAGGCAGTTATAATTCCATATGAGGAGTATCTGGTGATTGAAGAGCAGATAGCAAAGCTCTGGGATGAGCGTTTTGAGATAGCTCTTAAAAAGTCACGAGCATTTTTTAACGAGTGGTTACGCAAGAAAGGTTACGACCCAGAAAAATTAACAGAGGAAGAAGTAGAAAGGATAATTAGAAGTGCCTGAGAGATCACAGGTTGTTCTTGATACCAACGTCCTCATCTCTGGCGTTCTCTTCGGTGGAACATCGGGTGAAATCATCAAATTGTGGCGAGAAAGAGCTTTTGAACTTGCCATCTCCCCCGAAACTTTGGCTGAATTAATCGAAAAATTAAAGTTTAAATTTGGATTGCCGAGCGAACTTGTCAATGAGTGGCAAAATCTACTAAGCGAGCGCGGTATTCATGTAATCCCCAACTACAACACCAAAATCTGTCGCGACCCCGATGACGATAAATTCATTGACGTGGCTTTAGCGGCTAGAGCGGGCTACTTGGTCATAGGAGATAAAGACTTGCTCGTGCTTAAAAGCTATCGCGAGGTAAAATTTTTAAAGCCAAAAGAATTTCTGGCATTGATGAGAAAATAGACCATCACAAAAAACCCTTGATTTTTCGCTCTTAATTAGTATTTAAACAACCTCAACCGTTCCCGCTTCTCCATCCATTATTTCACCAATAACTGTTCGAGTAGAGACATTTTGTTTCTTCAGCTCATTTACTAAATCGTCACAACGGTCAGCGGAAACAGAGATCAGCAGCCCTCCAGATGTTTGAGGGTCAAACAAAATATCTTGGTCAATTTCATTTACTTTTGAGCTAAATTGAACACGGTTGCCAACATATTTTCGATTAGAGCAAGCGCCCGCTGGCACCAATCCCATCTCCGCAAACTCGAATACTCTCTCAAATTTAGGAACTGCATCAGCCCAAATAACTGCCGAGACACCGCTCGCCAAAAGCATTTCCATAAGATGACCCAAAAAACCAAACCCGGTTATATCGGTACAGGAATTGACCCCAACTTCTCTCATCACCAACGAGGCATCCTTGTTTAAGGTCCGAATCGAATTTATCGCCTCCATAATGTCTTCTTCTTCAACAAGCTCCCCTTTTAGTGCAGTGGCAAGTATGCCCGTCCCAACAGGCTTAGTGAGAACCAATTTATCCCCTATTTTTGCATTGGAGTTCGATATAAATTTATTTGGATGGACCAGCCCCGTAACTGAGAAACCGTATTTTGGCTCCTTGTCCTCAACAGTGTGCCCACCAGCTATAATGGCACCCGATTCTTCAATCTTATCGCGGCCTCCAAGAAGTATCTTTTTAAGCACATCCAAACCAATTTCCGGATTAAACATAACCAGATTTAAAGCAATTAAAGGCTCCCCACCCATCGCGTATATATCACTTAGAGAATTTGCGGCAGCAATTTGGCCAAAAAGATAGGCATCATTGACTATTGGAGTGAAAAAATCTACCGTCTGAACGATTGCAAGCTCATTTGTTAGTTGATAGACAGCAGCATCCTCGGCATCATCAATTCCTCTTAAAAGATTTTTATCTTTTTTAAAAGGAACGTCTTTAAGTATTGAAGCTAAGTCACACGGACTCAATTTTGCGGCTCAACCACTCTTTGTAGAATATTGTGTAAGTTTTACTTTTTCGGTCACTTTAATGCTCCTTAAAAAAAATTACTTATTAAGAATATAATATTTTCTTTTAAAATACCACTTACAGAGAAAATCAATAAACATTTAAATTAATTCATTTTGGTGATAAAATTTACTTATTATGAATCTTAATTATTTTGAAACATTTATCATAGTAATTGAAAAAGGGAGCTTTTCCAAAACCGCAAAGGCAATGGATGTATCTCAACCAGCTATCAGTTTTCAAATTCAAGCAATGGAAAAAGAATACGGGCAGACTCTTCTCGACAGATCGGGAAATAAAACCAGACCTACAGAAGCCGGGAAAATCTTTTACCGCTTCGCGAAAGAAATGGTAAGAAACAATGAGCTCTTAAAAGAATCCTTGGATGAGTTCAAAAACGTGGTCCGTGGAAAACTTGTGTTGGGGGCAAGCACAACCCCGGGAGAATATATAGTCCCTAAGATATTGGGCCAATTTAAAAAGAAGTTCCCGGATGTCGAACCAGAGCTTTACATTGCAGATACAGATGATATTGTAGAAAAACTAATTAATCACGAGATAGATATAGCTTTCGTGGGCAGAAAAATCCTAAAAGATGATATTGAGCACAAAAAATTTACTTCCGACGAATTAATATTAATTGTTCACCCCTCTCATCAATTAGCTAAAAAGAACGCTGTCACTCTTGAAGAAGTTATATCTTACCCGTTAATCCTTCGCGAAGAAGGCTCCGCTACCCGAAAAACATTTGAAAATTTGCTTAAAAACCAGGACATCCTCGAAAAAAACCTTAACGTTACAATGGAATTAGGAAGTATCCAGGCAATATTATCTGCCGTAGAAGCCGACCTTGGAATTTCAATCATCTCAAAGTATGCAGCGGAAAAAGAGTTAGCTCTGGGATTAATAAAAACCGTTCCCTTTAAAAAAATACATCTTACAAGGGATATCCACCTAATTTATAATAAGAATAGATCAATGACTAAAGCTCAAAAAGAATTCATCGATTTCGCGTTAATTAAGCAACGCTAAAAATGAACTTACAAATATTTATTATTCCGGCCAAGGAAAGATACCTTCAAAACCCACGTGATTTTCTCTTAAAATTTCTTCGACTTTTTCTGAATCATTAGCGGGAAACCTTATAGAAATTCCACAATTTGAGCTGATAGAACGAGGTACCGGTACAACAAAAATTTTAATTTCCTCTTTTAAAATCCTTTCTGCTTTTAGAGCGTGATGAGTAGAATAAAAGGTGACAACGGCATAATTGGACAACTATGTTCTCCTTTTTTCGCTAATTTCATTAACCGCATTTAAAAAATATTTAACTTCATCGCTTTTATTTAAGTAACTTAAACTTACACGAACAGTCCCTTTTGGATAGGTACCCATTGTCTGATGAGCCCAAGGGGCACAATGAAGCCCTACTCTTATCATAATATCGTACTTTTCATCAAGAATTTGTCCAACTTCTGAAGACAAAAGTCCGCTCACGTTAAAAGAGACAACCGGCAATCTACAATCCAACGTCATATCTCCAATTAGATTTACTCCATCAATTGCAGAAAGTCCGTCTACTAACTGCTTTATAAGCGCTTCCTCGTGTGAACGAATCTTTAATATTCCCTCAGCAAGCACAAATTTTACTCCCGCGGTCAAAGCAGTTAAGCCGGGTGTGTTGGGCGTCCCGCTTTCAAGACAATCGGGCATAAAATCGGGTTGGATATCTTCCTCAGATTTACTTCCTGTGCCTCCTCTAATCAAAGGACGCACATTTACTCCTTCTCGAACGTATAGTCCCCCGGTTCCCTGTATGCCAAAGAGAGATTTGTGCCCGGTAAAAGCCAAGAGGTCGATATTCATTGCCTCAACGTCAATGGGATAAACTCCGGCTGTTTGAGCAGAATCTACAAGAAATAACACGTTATCTTCCCGGGTAATTTTACCTATCTCGGCTACCGGCAAAATTGCCCCAGTTACATTTGAGCCATGAAGAATAGCTATAAGTTTTGTATTTGGTTTTATCGCTTTTTTAAAATCGCACGGATCAATTTGACAAGTTTTTGAGTCAACAGATATGCGGGTAAGTTCCACGCCTTGACTTTCAAGATGCCTAAGAGGCCTTGCAATGGAATTGTGCTCAATGGAACTCGTTATAACATGGTCCCCGGGATTTAAAAGACCAAAGAGAGCCATATTTAGAGCATAAGTAGCATTGTAAGTAAAAATTATTTGCAAAGGGTCTTCGATATTAAAAAGCTCCGCTACCGAAGCCCTGGCGTCATACAAAATTCGACCGGCTTCAACAGAAAGCCGATGGCCGGAGCGTCCCGGATTTGCTCCAACTTTGTTGGTGAAATACTTGCACGCTTCAAGAGTAGCCGGTGGTTTAGGATATGAAGTTGCAGCATTATCAAAATAAATTAGCCCGGGTTTTTTCATTATACTGTAATCACCTTATCCGCTTCGGTAAAAACATCGATTATATCATACATGTTTGAGATGATTCCCACTGCTATCTTTTCTTTAAGGCCGAAATAATCGAGACATGTTCCGCAAGCAAGAATTTGTACGCCCTTGTCAAGCAGGCAACAGAGGGCATCTAAAACCGGAGAACCTTCTACAACCAGCTCAACTCCACCATTCATGAAAATAACTTTATCAAACCAGGGTTCACTTTGGGAAAGGGTGTTGAAAAAAGCCTTCATTAAAACTTCACCCAACTCGTCACTTCCCTTTCCAATTTTGTTACTATTTATGAAGATAACCGTCGATTTTCCCTTCTCAACCACTTTTTTACAAATGTTGCCGCCGGATTTGACGTTCAACTGCCAATAATCTTCTTTTTTCTCATAAGATGTAGAGCAGCCCAACTTTTCCGCCATCCTCTTGACATTATCTCGAGCAATATCTCCACTCACCAAAACCTTAATTTGCTTGGCACCCGCCTCAATCGCTTTCTTGGTTAGGATGACCGGCTGCGGGCAAGCCAAACCCCTCGCGTCTATTTTCTCCACCCAAAACACCTCTCAATATTGTTAAGTATAAAAAATCTTTTCATGCAAAACTATCCCTGCTTAGCATATAAAGCCGCTCCAAAAGCTCCCACAATTTGAGGCTCTTTTGGAATTATAAGTTCGACGCCCAATTTTCTTTTTAAGAGCTCTTGCATGCAAACATTTTTAGCAACCCCTCCGGCAAAAACAACGTCCTTGATGACACCAACCCTATTCAACATGCTTGCTGTCCGCTCACATACCGACTGGTGAATACCTAAAGCAATATTTTCTCTCTCCTCGCCTTTTGCAATAAGAGAAGTCACTTCAGACTCCGCAAAAACGGTGCACATGCTGTTTATCTTAACTGATTTCGGAGCACCAAGCGCGGATTTACCCATTTCTTTAATCCCGTAACTCAAGGCTTTTGCCATAACTTCAAGAAACTTACCTGTGCCGGCGGCACACCTATCATTCATCTCAAAATCTTTAACACGACCACCTGTATCAATGGATATCACCTTAGTATCTTGTCCTCCTATGTCGAGAATTGTGCGACAGGAAGGATGCAAGGCCTTTGCTCCCAGAGCAAAGGCCTTGATTTCGGTGATAATATCATCAGCAAATTCGGCGTGAGCTATATGACGACCGTAACCGGTGGCAATCAACCTATTAAAATTTTTTCCGTCTAAAAGCTTCATGCAACGATTTAAAGGTTGATGGCCTGTATCGGTTACAGTGTAGCTCATATCATCATTCTCATTGAGAACAACGAGCGCTATGGTCCTTGAGCCAACATCTATTCCAGCAAATTTCATACTCAATTATGATATCATTTCAACAAAGGCTTCAACCCTCGTTTTAATTTGACCAGAATCCTCCTGTCCATAATCCGTTTCAATCTTAAGAACGGGAATACCTTCTTTTTCAAGAGCTTTCTCTACCCTTCTGTACTCAACAGCGTAAGGGTCGCAGAATTGAAGAACGTGATAAATGACTCCGTCTATTTCAAATTCTTTTGCAAGCCTTACAATGTTGTCAATCCGCTCTTGATTTGGCGTAAAACAAGAACAATCAATTTTAAGGTACCTGTCGGCAATTGCTTCAAGTTGAGCTCCCACGGAGCCGTTATCTTCAACCACAAGGTCCTCAAAGTAACGCTGTCCTGTACAAGATTCTTCGCAAACCAGAGAGGCGCCACTCGACTCCACGATAAAAGGAAGCTTCCAGTTGGGAACAACCATCGGACAGCCTGATATCATAACTCTCGGAGAAGAAGCAGTTTTTTGAGCGCTTTCATTTTTCCTTATGCGTTCCTCAAGCTCATCACACAAGACATTAACCTTCTCGATAAACCTGGGATTATCATCATAAAAAGCTATCTCCTCGATAATCAACGCATCCCTTCCGCTAATAGGAGAGGGTTTATTCTTGCGCAAATTGCTGAGCCTTTGGAGAGCCCTTCTCTTATCGTTGACAAGTTTTATGGACTTGTTTAATTTATCCGCTTCTATTTCTTTACCGGAAATTTCCTCCATCTTATTCTTAAACTTTTTAACCTCATCGAGCCAGAGTTCTTTGCCTTTTTCCGATTTAACCTGTGGGATATCCATAGTGTAAACAGGAACAACTTCCTCATTCATAATCTCCCACGCCTTTTTCTTGCCGTCGCAGGTATTTTCACCAACAATTAAGTTGCAGGATTCAAAATAAGGACAAACCCTCGACATCTTAAAGCCAAAAGCCGATTTTATAAGGGGGCAGAGATTCCTCGGCAAAATCTTTTCAGCCTCATCAAAACCAATTTCAGCCCCGGCACAAAGGCCAACATTTAAACCACCGGCGGCAAGCACTATTTCTTCCGGCACGTAGACGCAGAAGGAGCCAACTACGGTCCCACCCTTCGCCTTGTGTTCCTGCAGTTCCTGAATGCGAAGACCGTGAATCTCCATCACGACCATATCAAAATAGCTCATCGCTTGGGGCCTGTTTTCTTGATCAAGAAAAATTTGTTGATAGACAGGAGGGATAGAGCCTAAAAGTTGATCATGAGCTTCAAGATTAATACCCAAAGACTCCCACATTTTACAGTAATCAGCCATTTTAACCCCCTAAACCCTTTCCCTATTCAAAAAACCAACAGCAAGGCAGATAATCAATCCACCGACGACCGCATACTTAGCAAAGATGGGCACCCCTTTGGGACTTGCCGCCAGCATGAAGTTGTGTGAAATAGCCGCGCCTACAATCATGCCTAAAACAGATATTGAGGAATCGGTATTTCCGTTTCCTGCTAAAACTAATTGCCTGAGAGGACAACCCCCTAAGAGTATTGAGCCCAGACCGACCAAAGCCATCCCCAAGAAATTCCAGAGATGCACCGCGTGAGCAACCGGCTGTCCTTCAAATCCTAAATTAAAGACAGGTGTATTTACCCCCGTAATACCTAAAACCCCTATCAAAACATTTCCGATTAATACAACAGCAAGAATTGCTATAAAACCTTTAATGAGATAACTGTCTTTTATAAGCATCCAGTCTCGAACACCTCCGGCTAAACATAATCTGGACCTTTGCGCCAGATATCCAACCAGAAGCCCCGCAATTAAGGAAATTGCAATGACCGCGTGTTGTGCCCCGGGCCCCTCAATGCTAAAAAATATAGGGCCACCCGCGTCTGCATTAAAAACAGGTTTAAACACAAGCAAAAGCAACAGACCAACCATAACAATAGGGAGAACCCACGCGCTAAAAGTTCGCTGCTCACGAGCCCTTCCAAGATCAAACCCCGATTTTAAGAAATAAACACCGACGGCAATCCCGACAATAAAACCAGCAAGCGCTATTAAAGCATTTAAATCTCCTCCGCCAAGGCGAATCATCATCCTCAAAGGACAACCTAAAAAAACAAGAGCCCCAATCATCACAAGAATCCCCAAAAAAAATCGGGTAATGGTTGAAGAGCCACCTTCGGCACGAAATTCCTTGCCGACATAACCGGCAATAAACGCACCGAGAACTATGCCCAGTATTTCCGGGCGGATGTACTGAACAACCGCTGCCCGATGAAGCCCTAATGCTCCCGCAATATCGCGTTCAAAACAAGCAACGCAAAAACCCATATTTAAAGGATTGCCAAACAGAACAAGAATAACAGCTAAAAGACCAACAACGGCTCCAGAGAGCCAAATTAACAAGTTTTCTTTCTTCATCTTTTTTTATTCCCCTTTCTTTAATTTTAAACGAAATTCATCGCCCACAGACTCGACCTTTACAGAGTACCCTTTGTTTTCAGCAAGCCGTGTCACGTTTTGTTTTGAAACCTGACTATCTATCAATACTATGATTTCCCCATCCGGGCTTTCATCAATTGCCTTTTTGGTCTTTACAACAGGTAAAGGACATGAAAGCCCTCTGGCATCAACCTCTACTGCCATTTTGCCACCCCCTTTATAAGGAGTTTATTAAATAATCTTATAGTTAAATTAAATAACACTTATCACAAAATCCGTCAAGAACTGTTTTATAAATATCAATTGTTTAAGGTCTAAACCTAAAATAAAAAACGAGGGGAGTCTTTGAATTTAAAAATAAAAAGGGGAACAAAATCCTAAAACAAAACATGTTAACAACAAAAACTTACATTTATTTTAAAGTTGAAAGGTAATCATTAATTGCTGTGGCTGCTTTTCTTCCTGCTCCCATAGCCAAAATCACAGTTGCGGAACCCGTGATAATATCCCCACCGGCAAAGACACCTTTTATACCGGTTGCTCCATTTTCATCAGCCGCAATATATCCTCTTTCGTTGAGTTTAAGATCCGGGGTCTCTTTAAGTAAAAGAGGATTTGCTCTCGTCCCAATAGCAACAATCACAACATCTGCTGTCAAAAGAAACTCCGAATTCTTCTTTATAACCGGTTTTTTTCTACCTGATTCATCCGATTCTCCTAGTTTAGTTTCAACACACTTAACTGCAGACAACCAACCTTCATCCCCAATAAATTGTTTGGGGGTAGCTAAAGTCCTAAAATTAACTCCTTCTTCTTTGGCATGTTGAACTTCCTCTTTACGGGCCGGCATCTCCTCTTCGGTGCGCCGATAAAGAAGATAAACATTCTTTGCGCCAAGGCGACGGGCTGTTCGGGCAGAATCAATTGCCACGTTTCCACCACCCACAACCACTACGTTCTTTCCTTTTTTTACCGGGGTATCATATTCCGGAAAAAGATAAGCCTTCATTAAATTAACCCGCGTTAAAAATTCATTAGCGGAGTAGATACCGTTTAGATTCTCGCCGGGAACATTCAAAAAACGTGGAAGACCCGCTCCTGTTCCGATAAAAACAGCATCATAACCTTCAAGAAATAATTCGTCTATGGTTATTGTTTTTCCAACAACCATATTTGTTTTAATTTCGACCCCTAATTTTTTAACATAATTTATTTCCGACTCAACTACCGCTTTCGGCAATCTAAACTCCGGGATTCCATATATAAGAACACCCCCCGGCTTATGAAAAGACTCAAAAATGGTAACTTTGTGCCCAAACTTTGCTAAATCTCCCGCACAAGTTAGGCCAGCCGGCCCCGAGCCCACTATGGCAACTTTTTTTCCTGTAAATTTCTTCTTCCCGGGCAAAAAAATCTCTCCGGATTCCCTCTCATAATCAGCAACAAATTTCTCGAGCCGACCAATCGCAACCGGCTCACCTTTTCTCCCCAAGGTACATAATTTCTCACATTGATTTTCTTGTGGGCAAACTCGGCCGCAAACAGCCGGAAGACAGTTTTTCTCTTTAATCTTATTAATAGCCTCTTTAAAACTTCCATCTTTAATTAGCTTTATAAACGAAGGAATATCAATTCCAACCGGGCAACCTTGAATACATGGCGCTGTCTTGCATTGTAAACACCGACTCGCTTCAGCAATTGCTTGCTCACACGTATACCCCAAAGCAACTTCATTAAAATTCAAAACTCGCTCTTTGGGAGACTGTTCTTTACCTGATACTCGATTTTGAACTCGCTTTTCATTCTTCATCAAGCATCACTTTTCCCTCTCTGCCTTACATCTACATTTAACTTTCTTTAAACCTTTCGTTTCATACTCTTTTAACGATACTTTTTCTTCTTCCAAATATATCTTTTGCCTGTTCATCAGCTCATCGAAATCGACCAAGTGGCCGTCAAACTCAGGGCCGTCAACACAGCAAAATTTCGTTTCCCCGCCAACTGTAACCCGGCAAGAACCGCACATTCCGGTCCCGTCAACCATTATTGAATTAAGACTAACTACCGTCTTTATTTTATGAGGTTCTGTTGTCTTACAAACAAACTTCATCATTATTACCGGGCCGATTGCAACAACTCGATTTATTTCTTGACCGCCTTCGATAAGTTCTTTAAGAACATCCGTAACTACCCCATGCCGTCCTTTGCTCCCGTCATCAGTAGTAATAAAAAATTTATCACTCACCAAGCGGATCTCATCTTCTAAAATTAACAGCTCTTTATTCCTTGAGCCAAGAATGGTAGTTACTCTGTTCCCAGCCTTTTTAAGCGCCCGAGCCACAGGAAGAATAACAGCAGCTCCAACTCCACCGGCTACGCACACAATTGTGCCAAAATTTTCAATCTCAGATGGCTTACCCAACGGCCCCACCACATCAGCGAGAAAATCTCCCTTCGAAAGCAACGCAAGTTGCCGAGTAGTTTTTCCGAGCTCTTGAAAAATAAGAGATATAGCCCCCTTCTCTTCATTAAAATCAAAAAGGGTTAAGGGAATGCGCTCACCTAACTCATCTATACGCAAGATTACAAACTGTCCCTCTTTAGCTTTTCGCGCTATGCCAGGCGCTTCAATTTCAAAACAAAAGGTTGAAGGGGCAAGTTTTTTCTTATCCAAAATTTTAAACATTTACCGACTCCTATTAAATAAATTTAACTCCAAATGCTTACAATACAACAGAAAAAGTCAATCAAAAAGGGATTTTTCTAGATTTATAGAACTTATAAATTATATTTAATTTAAATCTGAAAGGAGGTAAAAATGAAAAAAATTTTAGCATTACTCACAATCTTCGCTTTGTTAATTTCTTTAGTCCTGGTAGTTGGATGTGCGAAGAAGACTACAACCATAAAAACCGAAGAAGGAGACGTTAAGATAGAAAGCGAAATAGACGGAGAAAAAACCACAATAGAGACCGAGGAAGGCAAAGTAGAGATTGGAACGGGGAGCAAGATCCCCGACGACTGGCCAAGCGACATGCCCGTTTATCCAAGTGCAGAGATTCAAGGAAGCTGGAATATGACAGGAGAGGCCGGCGCGGAAAACATAGCGGTTGTCCTTATAACCCAAGATTCTATTGATCAAGTTAAAGACTACTATAAGCAGAAATTGCCCGCAAACGGCTGGACCATTGAAGACTCGGGCACCTTTTCAAGCGCGGAGGGAACCTTTGGAGGATTTACCATTACAAAAGGCTCTCGTAATGGGAATGTCACGTTTGGAACTTCCGATGAGGGAATTACCATCACTATAGGCGTTTATAACGAGTAAATCATCAGACCGGTAGCCGGAAAATTCAAAAAAAATTCTTGCTCAAATATTATCATAAGACCAATATTTGAAAAGCTGGGGTAGGTTATGTTTGCTCAATTTCCCATTTCCCACATCGACCACCCCAGCGAGCAAGAACTTCTCTATCAACTTCTATCTTTACTATTTCACAATTATTTGAACATCCCTTACAGTAAAAACTGCTCGTCTTAAAATCAATGTCGGAAGTAGAAAAACCTTTAAAGGAGGATTCGACCTTATTCCCGGCCTTCTCTTTAGCCAAAAGAGCCGCGCCAATTGCTCCCATAACACTATAATACTTTGGAATCACTATCTCCATCCCCAACGTCTCCTCGAAAGCCTTTTTGATTCCAAGATTTGCAGCCACCCCTCCTTGGAAAACAATAGGCGAAAGTAACTCTTTGCCTTTCGCAACATTGTTTAAATAATTTCTAACAAGAGATTGACAAAGACCATAAATAATATCCTCAACATGATAGCCCATCTGTTGCTTATGAATCATATCCGATTCAGCAAAAACTGTGCACCGTCCCGCAATTTGAGCGGGGTTTTGAGACTTTAGAGCATAACTTCCAAATTCTTCGATGGGAATCCCTATTCTTTCAGATTGGTGGTCAAGAAAAGAACCCGTGCCTGCGGCGCAGACAGTATTCATTGCAAAATCAACGGCCACTCCTTCGCGAAGAATTATAATTTTTGAGTCCTGCCCTCCTATTTCAAGCACGGTTCTGACATCGGGCACAATATGGCTTGCAGCAACCGCATGCGCGGTTATTTCATTTTTTACAATGTCCGCGCCAATAATTACTCCGCTCAAATACCTCGCGCTACCCGTAGTACCAGCACCATTTATAACAATCCCAGCCGGCAAAAGTTCTCTTAACTCACGAAGACCATCTTGAACTGCCTGAATAGGATTCCCCATCGTTCTTCGATAAATATAAGAAACCACATTAGTTTCTTCGTCGATAACTACCAAATTGGTGCTCACAGAACCAACATCAACACCAAGATATCCAATCATGGTTAACCACCTCAATTAGTCGGTAGTCTCTTAGTTGGGAGTCGGGAGCTTGTTAGCCAGATTGCTGGTTTTACTATACTCTATACTCTATACTCAATACTCTCTCTGCCATCAGATACTTTGTAATTAATTGAGATTTATTGTAATA
>NZ_JAUSCH010000105.1 GCF_030651595.1 Candidatus Oleimmundimicrobium sp.
GGTATTTAAATTTACATTTTACACTTTGCGTTTTACATTTATAATAAAGCGATAGCGACGTAGTAGCTATTAGCTAATATATATGGGGGTGTAGCTCAGTGGGAGAGCGCTACCTTCGCATGGTAGAAGTCGGCGGTTCAAATCCGCTCACCTCCACCATTCTTCGCCTGAAAGGTGAAGAATGCCCTTCCGTAGTTTTTCTTAAGCGAAGGAGGGCAAAAAAATCGTTTAAGAAATTTTACAAATATCTTTCGGGCTACGAATGGCAGGCCAAACTTCGCTTCTTCGAAGCTTCGTTTGCAAGCCAGTGTTAGAGCGAAGTTTGGCCTGTGAAGTCCCGGCAAAGTTGGATATAGCTATTATTTATTTATGATAGAATATGTTTGTGAAAGAAAAAAATGATATAGAACCATTAGAGAAAACACATAAAAGTTGTCTTGCAAAAGGTTGTTTAATTATGTGTTTTTTGACATTCATAGCGATTGTTGGGTTGACGATAGTGTCAATTTATTTATCAAACAAGTCAACAGACAATTATCAAAAGAATAAAAATAAGACAGAATTATTTATTAAAATCGACACACCGGATTATAAGATATCAAATGCAAAAGAAGCAGAATTTTTTAGTATGCTTTCAAAGATATTCTCCAAAGATGATTATGAGGAAGCAAAAGAAAAAATGCTGAGAATCAAAGAAATATATCCTGAAGGATATTTTGTAATTGTTCATAGAATTTTTGACAATCAAGATCTTTTTATAGATATATATAATAATTTTAAGAATAATGATGAAGATATGAGTGATTTCTTGTCTCATGAACTGACACATTCCACTCTCTTTGAAGACGCTTTTTTAATAGAAGATAAGAAAATTTCCATTAAAGATGGACTAAGTTTATATGAAATGCTCCCTTCGGGGGAAGTTTTATTGCAATATATAAACGAACCAACCGACTTTGATTTCCTGTATCTTTCAGAGAGTAAACAAAATTTATTAGTATCAGTTGATGAAGTTAACGCGTATACAAAGAGTGTCCGAAATTCACGAAATTTCAAGGGTAAGAGTGGATTTGGTGGTAGCGTGTCGGCATCATCGAATTTAGCCAGACAACTCTATTTTGTTACTTTACACATTAAATATATTAAGAAAAATCAGCCAAGTACTTATTTGGCTATACAGAATAACAGAGGATTTGCTTATATTATTATGAGACTGATCAAGATGGCTGAAACAGAATTGTTGATGGCAGACAGTGAAGGTCTTTTTAATCAAAAGACAGGGGACAATTTAGCCTTATTTAATGAGAATAGATATATATTAGAGCAATATTTTGATGACGCGGGTGTTAATGATTTTTCAGATACGGAATTTGATTATCAGGAGCTAAGATCAAAAGGGATTGATTTTACTATAGAGAAAGTAAAATAACTTTTGATTAAAGAAATCAGCCCGGGTTCGCTGCCAAAGAGATTATAATTGTAGGGGAAAAATGAAAATAAAATTTAATAAAAAACTAGTTATTGTCATTGTTGTTTCTGCCGGCTTATCGTTGATTTTAAGCACCCTTTTTATGTTGAGATATTTCTATATCTCAGAGGTAAGAAAAGGAAATAATGGGAGCACAAAAACAACGAATGGTCAGGAAGAAAAGAAACCGGAAAAGAAACCGGAAGATAAACCGGTGGAATATCCCTACACTCTAGTTTTTTATAATGGATCAGTTTTCGGTGCAAAAGTGCCTCAGGGCTGGGATGTTACCGACAATGAAAGCGGTATTGAAGTAGTTAATCCAACAGATTCCAATGTAGGGGTTTCTGGAGTAATAGCTGTTGGTTGGTACGGTTATCAGACACCGGACGGTTTTATCAGTTTTATGTTAGAAGCTATTGGGGCAACGGGAGTGCGGTATGAAAATCAGTCAGTCGAAGAAACTGTAAAAGACCCGGTCTCCGGACTTTCGTGGGTAATAAAGACAAAGACGTTTACTTTTGATAAAAATGGCCAAAGACTAAAAGCAAAGGCAAGCGCGGGAGTGCTGAATGGGTATGGACAATTTATGGGGATGATAACAGCTTTTCAGACAACGCCTGAAAAATGGGGTAAATGGGCACCAACTTTGGAAAGAATAGCCCAATCGATTACTATCATTAATCCGTCAAAAGCAGGAGGAATTGACAAAGTTCGTTTGCCAACTGCTACGGATTTAGCAAATGATTCATCACCATTAATGGAATCATGGGAGTATAAAAATAGGTCGCAGGATCGAACTTCACACGAGTTTTCTGATGCGATAATGGGACAAGAGTCAGATCTTATGTCACCTTCTACCGGACGAACCTATACACTACCCTTAACTTCCTACGATCCTACGGTTGGCGGATATCGAAACCCTGATAATTCCAGTGAAATACTGAATGACATGTATGAATAAAATCTTTTTAATAAAATTCTTGCAGGCGTGAATAACCCTTTTACAACAAAAATAGTTTGAAAGCCGCCCTGGAAAGCCTACCAAGAAAATCATGGCTATATAGGGTTGTTATTTTTATATATCCCTTTTGTCTATTGGAACCTTTGTTTAAAAAATATATAATACATGTTAACCATAATCAACAAACTATAGATTATAAACTGATTTGAGGAGGTGATTTTTACAATGATGGGACTTACTCCATGGTATGTATATGTTTTGCAGTATGGGGGCGCAATTGTGAGTCTTTTATACCCAATTTTTTTGGTTGTGATTCTTTTTTTAGCTTACAAAGAGTTTAAACGATTAGTTGACCACATTGCTCCTAAACCAACTGGGGTTGTGATGCTGCCGGAAGTTAAAAAAGAAGAAGCCAAAAAAGAGAAAGAAGAAGTTAAAAAAGTTAAGAAAGAGGCATAGGAAGGAGGCATAAATAATGTATTTTCCTGAGTATCGTCCTCGAAGGTTAAGGCAGAATGAAAACTTTCGTCGAATGATTAGAGAGACCTCTTTAAGTATCGATGATTTAATTTATCCGTTGTTTGTAACTCACGGCGAAGGAATTAAAAAAGAGATTTCTTCTATGCCGGGTAATTATCATTTTTCTATCGATAAACTGACGGAAGAAGTTAAGAAAGTAAGGGATTTAGGCATCCCCGCCATAATTTTATTTGGCTTGCCGGAAAATAAAGACGAAGCAGCTTCAGGGGCTTATGATGATAAAGGGATTGTGCAGGAAGCCGTTCGGGCGATAAAAAAAGCAGTTCCGGATATCTTGGTTATTACTGATGTTTGTTTATGTGAATATTCAAGTCACGGTCATTGTGGACTTGTGAAAGACGGCAAAGTTTTAAACGACTTAACATTAGAGTTGTTGGCAAAAACCGCACTTTCTCATGCTGAGGCGGGAGTTGATATGGTGGCGCCGTCGGACATGATGGATGGACGGGTGGCTGCCATAAGGGCTTCCCTTGATGGAAATGGATATCAGGATTTACCCGTCATGTCATATGCGGCAAAGTATGCCTCAGCTTTTTATGGCCCCTTTAGGGAAGCGGCTGAATCTGCTCCCCAGTTTGGGGATAGACGTTCTTACCAGATGGACCCGCCAAACGTACTTGAATCCTTGCGCGAAGCAAGGTTGGATATAGAAGAGGGTGCCGACATAATAATGGTAAAACCTGCCATGGCTTATATGGATGTGATTCAGCTCGTAAAGTCAGAAACAGGTTATCCGGTTGCGACATATAATGTAAGCGGTGAGTTCTCAATGGTAAAAGCAGCCGCTGCAAAGGGCTGGATAGATGAGAAGAAAGTGGTAATGGAAATTTTAACAGGGCTTAAAAGAGCCGGCGCCGATATAATTTTAACCTACCATGCAAAGGATGTTGCCAATTGGCTGAAGTAAATAAGTCGATAGTCCCGCCAGAGGCGGGCAGGCTTCAGCCATCAGGCTTTAGGGGGTATAAAAACTAGGATGCAAAAAAAACATAAAGACAAATCAAAGCTGGAGTCTGGAAGCTGGAGTCTGGAAGCTGAAGCGGCATCGTCGCTTAGGATGATTGCTTGGGAAATTACAGGCGTTTGTAATCTTAAGTGTGCCCACTGTCGGGCATCAGCAATAAGCGAAAGAAATCCCAATGAACTTTCTACTGAGGAATGTTTTGCTTTAATCGATAATATAGTGAGTTTTAGCAATCCCGTAATTATTTTAACCGGCGGTGAGCCGTTAATGCGGGAAGACGTATTTGATATCGCAAAATATGGTATGGGAAAAGGATTGCGCATGGTTATAGCTACTAACGGCACCCTTATCACTGATGATATTGCTCGCAAGATGGCTGAAGTTGGTATTCCCCGCGTAAGCGTAAGTTTGGATAGTGCAATTCCTGAAGTTCATGATAAGTTTAGGGGCGTAAAAGGAGCTTTTGAGGCATCTCTCAAAGGGCTGGAGGCAGCCAAAAGAGCGGGTGTTGAATTTCAAATAAATACCACAATTACCAAACGAAATATCGATGAAATTGAAGATATTTTAAACCTGACCATTAAGATAGGAGCTGTTGCTCACCATATATTTTTATTGGTGCCAACCGGTCGGGGAAAAGAATTAGCCAATGAAGAAATTCCTCCGGAAGACTACGAAAAAGTGCTCAATTGGTTTTATGATAAAAAGAAGGAAGTGCCCATTCAGCTAAAAGCAACTTGTGCTCCTCATTTTTATCGCGTCATGAGACAACGGGCAAAAGAAGAGGGAGGAAAGATTACTGTTCAAACTCATGGTTTAGATGCAATGACCAGGGGTTGTCTTGGAGGAACTTCTTTTTGTTTTATTTCTCACTTAGGACAGATTCAGCCCTGCGGTTATCTTGAAATTGACTGTGGAAATGCGCGAAAGAAGCCGTTCAAAGAAATTTGGGAAAATTCTAAAATTTTTAACGATTTAAGGGATTTTTCAAAGTTAGAAGGAAAGTGCGGTATCTGCGAGTACAAGAAGGTCTGCGGGGGCTGCAGAGCCCGAGCTTATGCAAGAACAGGAAACTACCTGGCCGAGGAGCCGTACTGTGTGTACGAACCGAAGGCAAAACAAGGGGAAAGGATTAAGGGGTAAGGATTAAGGAGCAATTCTTTCTCGTCATTATGGCCTGCCCACCGGTGGTTGTCTCAGGTAGGCGGGAGGAACGGAGCGGCGAAGTAATCTCAAAACCAACAAATTTCTGACTACCGACTGATGGAGTATAGAGCAGTTCTTTCCCGTCATTGCGAGGGAGTGTAACGACACCCCCCGTCATTGCGAGGAGCCGTAGGCGACGAAGCAATCTCAGCTTCCCCCCTTGACGGGGGAGGATTAAGGTGGGGGAGATTTTGTTCTTAACATTTTAAATTTTACATTATCGTTTTTATTTTTACCTGCCTGCCCTGCCTGCCGGTAGGCACGGCGGCAGGCACGGCATTTTTATATTTTTTAATTAAAAAGTTTGACTCCCAACTTATAAAGGGCTATCGGCTGATTTTAAGAGCTGGTTTTAGGGCTGCTTTAAAAGGCTGTTTTTAACATTTTTCATTTTTTAATTTCCTTGGGGCTGATTTGCGTGGATAAAATTGACAAGCAATTATTAAATATCATCCAACCCAACTTTCCAATAGTTGAAAGGCCATTTCAGGCACTTGCAAAAGAACTTAGTTTAACGGAAGAAGAAGTTATTTTTCGTCTTAATAAGTTAAAAAAGGAGAAAATTATAAGGCGCGTTGGCGCCGTTTTTAATTCTCAAAGTTTGGGTTATGTGAGTACGCTTTTGGCAATGAAGGTTCCGCCGCGGCAGGTTAAAAACATCGCAAATTTAATTAATGGTTATAGTGGGGTAACCCACAACTATCTTCGAAACTATGATTACAATCTTTGGTTTACTTTAACCGCTCCATCGGAGAAGAAGTTAAAATCGATAATTGAGGAGATTAAAACTAAAACCGGTATTTCCGATTTACTTTACCTTCCTGCCACGAGAATTTTTAAAATCGGGGTGAAATTTGATTTGGGTGAGCCAACAAGTCAGTTAGCCATGCCTACCGGCAGGCAGGCAGGCAGGGAGTCGGAAGTAAAAAAGTTAGAGCCGGAAACTCAAAAGCACGAATTTTCTGTGAAAGAAATAAGTTTAATTAAGCAAATTCAAGAGGATATGCTCTTATGTATCCAACCTTTTAAAATAATTGCCAATGAAATCGGGATGAAAGAAAATGAGGTTATTGACAAACTCAAAGAATGGGAGAAAAAAGGGATTATCAGGCGATTTGGGGCAATTTTAAGGCATAAAAAGGCCGGTTTTAAATTTAATGCTATGGGAGCGTGGATTGTTCCTAAAGAAAAAACTGATGAAGTGGGAAGGATTATGGCTTCCTTTAAAGAAGTTAGCCATTGTTACGAGCGCCCGACCTATCCAAAATGGCCATACAATTTATTTACCATGATTCATGGCAGGAGCCGCCGGGAATGCGAAGATGCGGCCAAAGAGATATCCAAAGCAACGGGTATTGATGATTATGAGCTTTTATACAGCACAAAAGAGTTTAAGAAAGTCAGCATGAAATACTTTGCGGAAGAAATAAATGCATGAAAAAGAAGTTGTCTCGGTAAAAGATGAAAACGAAACTCTGAGGATATTTTTTGAGAATATCATTAAGTGGAGCACTCTTTTATTAATCTTTTTTCTCCCAATTTTAATTAATCCACTAAGCGGGCAGATATTCGCGATTCCTAAAGTCATTTTTTTGCGTCTAATGTCTTTAATTATTTTTTTGTCCTGGTTAATTTTAATTTCTTCTGGAAAAAGCTCTTTTAAAAGGTCCTTTCTTGATTTGCCGATTTCCCTTTTTCTCTTTTTTGCCGGTCTTTCTACCATCTTTTCGGTTCATCTGCATACTGCTTTTTATGGGGAGTATATGCGTTATGATGGATTTTTAGCTCTTCTTATCTATGCGTTTCTGTATTTTGTCACGGTCAATTTTTTTAGGACTTCCGGTGATAGAAAAGTTTTGCTGGTTGTATTATTTGCTTCAGCCTGCATTGTCGCTGCCTTTGGGATAATTAATCATTTTTACCTCGGTCTTTTTAATTACGGTAGCCCAATTGATCTGGGTCGAAGTGGCTCTCTTTTAGGAAATTCAAATTATTTAGGTGCTTATCTGGCTTTAGTTGTTCCTCTGGCGTTAGTGAGCATGGTTTACTTAAAGCAGATAAATTTGCCCAAGTGGCTTGTTTGCCTTACCTTTTTTCTTACTTCAACATCCCTTGTTTTAACTTATACCAGAGCATCCTGGCTTGGCATAACGGTTGGGCTTCTCTGTTTAATATTAATTAATAAAGAGAGTTTTTTTAAAAGCAAAAGAGCTATTTTTTTAAGTTTGACCATCGTTATTCTAATTGTCGCGATTTTCTTTGGAGCTAATTTCTTGGGGCAGAAAAATTTATCTTCCCTGCCTTTTGCCGGAAGACTTAGTTCGCTTTTTAATCTCAAGGGAGGTTCGGTTTTAGACCGTTTATTTATCTGGAAAACAGCTGTAAAAATTGTTCCTGATTACCGGTTGCTTGGGGTGGGCCCCGACTGTTTTGGCTTGGTTTATCCGAGGTATCTCCAGCCAAATTGGGCAAGCGTTGCCGTTAACGCCTTTACTGATAATGCTCATTTTAACTTGCTTCAAGTGCTTGTTTGTCAGGGAATTGCCGGGTTATTGAGTTATGTTTGGATTTTTTCTTTGTTTTTCTTTGTTACGTGGAAGAAGATAATTAAGATGGAGAAGGGTAGTTTGCGGGCTATTTCCATCGGCCTTTTGTGCGCTTGCGTTGCTTATTTTGTTAATATCCAATTTAGCTTTACTATGGTTTATGTAACTCCGATTTTCTGGATAATCATGGGTTTGCTTGTTGGCCTTGTTCAAGGTGGGGATGTTTCAGAGAGCGCTTATTTTAAGGAATTTAAATTACCGGAAAAGAAAAAGTTATTGCAGGGTTTTGTAGTTATTTTGACCGCGGTCTTTCTTTCAATTGGAATTAATACGGGAACAAAAGCTTTTTTGGCCGATACTTTTTTAGGAAACGCATTTAGGCGCATAGAAAAAAATGATCTTTCCGGTGAGCTAAATCAAAACTTGTTAGTTATAAAAAATGACCCTTACGAGGAAAGGTACTGGTTTTATCTCGGTAGAACTTATTTACGGGCGTTTGAAGTAACTGAAGAAGAAGGGATGTTGAGCAGTTCGATTTTTTCCTTTGAGGAAGCGATAAAGCGAAACCCGCTTGATATTTTAGGTTATTGGGGATTGGCACGTTCCTACTATTTAGGAGGAATTATTTTAAACGAATCCATGTTTGATAAGTCAATTTCTGCAATTCAGAATGGGTTGGAAGTTGAGCCTTACTCGTTAAATTTATGGTTTGAGCTTGGAGAGGTTTATGAAAGAAAGGGTCTTGATGAGGAAGCAGCAAAAGCATATGCTAAGGTTTTGGAGATAGAAAAAGATAATTATAAGGCAAAAGAAAAAATTCGTTTAATTAAGGAGCGAGAATGAGTTTAAATACTAAAAATTCAAAGAGATTGTTTGAAAACGCCAAACAGTATATTCCCGGTGGTGTAAATAGCCCGGTTAGGGCGTTTAAATCGGTAAATATGGAACCTCTTTTTATTTCAAGAGGTAAGGGTTCCAAAATATATGATGTTGATAAGAATGAGTTTATCGATTACGTCTGTTCCTGGGGGCCGCTTATCTTAGGCCATGTTCACCCCGAGGTCATTGGCAAAGTTGAGAAAACTTTAGAGAAAGGGGCCAGTTTTGGCGCCCCGACCGAACTGGAAGTTGAGATGGCAAAACAGGTTATTGAAGCCGTTCCTTCCATCGACGAGGTCAGGATGGTTAGTTCCGGCACGGAAGCCGTTATGAGCGCCATAAGGTTAGCCAGGGGTTATACAGGCCGAAATAAAATTATAAAATTTGACGGTTGTTATCACGGCCATTCAGATAGCATGCTTGTCGCTGCCGGCTCAGGAGTTGCCACGCTTGGGATTCCGGGAAGCCCCGGAGTTACCGAAGGAGCGGCCAAAGATACAATTATTTTGGACTACAATGACCTTGAATCAGTTGAGGATGTTATAAAAAAACGGCATGAGGAAATAGCTTGCGTGATACTGGAGCCAATTGCGGCTAACATGGGTGTTGTTCCTCCAAAGCCCGGATTTCTTGAAGGTTTAAGAAAGATAACGGAAGAATACGGCGTTTTATTAATATTTGATGAGGTTATCACGGGATTTCGCGTGTCTTACGGTGGGGCTCAAGAGCTTTATGGAGTAACTCCGGATTTAACTTGCTTAGGCAAGATTATCGGCGGCGGATTTCCGGTAGGGGCTTTTGGTGGCAGGAGAGAGATTATGCAGTATCTTGCTCCCGTGGGGCCGGTCTATCAAGCGGGAACACTTTCCGGCAACCCCGTGGCGATGGCGGCGGGGCTTGCCACGCTTAAAATTTTAGCCAAGAGAAATATTTATGAGAAGCTGGAAGAAAAAGCGGCAAAATTGTCAAATGGACTTAAAAAAGCAGCCCAAGATGCCGGGGTGGATGTTTATTGTACCCGAGTAGGCTCGGTGAGCTGCATGTTCTTTAACGATTCAAAAGTGGTTGATTACAAAACTGCTAAGAACTCAAATATTGAAAAATATGCCCTTTACTTTAAAAATATGCTGGAAAGAGGAGTTTATCTTGCTCCTTCTCAGTTTGAGGCATCTTTTGTTTCAGCCGCTCATAGTGATGAAGATATTAAGAAAACGATAGCAGCTGCAAGTGATTCGCTGAGAAATTTAAAAAAGAGCACCTAAAAAATAATGTGGAGGAATTGATTGCGGGAGCTGGTTTTAAATCGAGCCAAAATTGACAAAATATTGAAAAAAGATTGGTTTTGGCTTGCGCTCATTATGACCGCGTCAGTCTTGTTTCAACTCTATCGGGTCGGGGGCGCTTTCGGAGGGTTCCATGGGTGCAATGAAGCTTATTATGCTTCTTATGCCAAATCATTTTTAGACCAACCGATAATCAATATTCTGAAAAAATCAACTGATTTTAACAACCCTCCGCTCTTCACTGTTTTCTTATATATTAGCTATAAATTGTTTGGAGTAAGTGAGGTATCATCTAGAATTGTCCCGATATTTTTCTCGGCGGTCTCTGTTTATTTCACCTACAAAATTGGTCGCTTGCTTTACAACAAAAAGGTGGCTCTGTTGGGAGCCGCGTTTTTGGCTTTTTGTCCGGCGTTTATTCTTGTTGGAAGAAATGTTCAGATAGAATCGACCTTCATAGCGTTTACCTTGGCCGCTCTCTATTTTTATATTAAGTCCGGAAAGGAAAATGAATGGAAGAATAGAATTATAGCGGGGGTTTTGCTGGGCTTTGGATTATTTTCCAAATTGCCCTCAATTCTAATAATCGGTGCCATCGTTATTTGGGAAATCATCAGAAACAAGGACTTTAAATGGATTAAGCCGTCTTTCATCTCTTTTGCCGTATTACCTTTTATCGTTCCCCTTCCATGGATTTTGTATCACATAGTTTTTAGCCCCAGTTCATTAACGGGTTCTCAAACGGGAATTTTTGAAAAAGTTTTTGAAATCCCGAATGTTTATGTTATTTACAACATTGTTTTAAAGGAAATATTCTACGCAATCTCACCACTTCTTTTTTTGCTCTTCTGTTGT
>NZ_JAUSCH010000106.1 GCF_030651595.1 Candidatus Oleimmundimicrobium sp.
AAAAAAGAGCCATGTCTAAAAACTTCGTCAGATCCAGCCCCGGATTCGACGAATATTTTCGTATGATCCGGGATATCTGCTCCATAGAACCTGTGTACTTGTATTCGGCTTGTCTCTCCGCCAACTGGCACATGTCCTCCATGTGTCTTTTGGTCATTCTGCGATTTCGGCCAACTTTTTCCAGAGGTCGGTCCACTCTTCTTGTGATATACGCCAGCCTTCCGTCAGGCATGGGGATAAGCCCGTGAGGGACCGTCCGGATTCCCGCAAGAGCGGCAAGGTGCATCGTCATGTCCTCTATCTCGGGAAGAAAAGGGTATTCCTGAACGGGGGGCTTTAGAATGAACGACCCCCAAAGACCAACGACGGTCAACCTTCCTGATCCTTGCCCCTCCTTTTCCAGGTGAAGAGAGAGCTTGGTCTGGACTCCAGGAACGGTTATGCTTGCCCTGACTGCTTTCTCTGCAAGCTCCTCCAGATACTCATTCGTATAGGGGAGTTCGGGAGGATGCTGGATCCCGAACAGCTTTCCTGAGCAGGATCTGTGGAAGAAGCGCTCCCCGGCATCAAGGGGTTCGTAACAAAAGCCGCAGATGCTCTTCATTCTGCCTCTTCCTCCAGCGGAAGTACTGAAACCGCCCCGATGCAATCCTTGCAGGAGACCAGCAGAAGCCCCATTCTGTCACGGGAATTCACCTTCCAGGTCCTCTCCACCACATCCAGAAGCCACCCCTCGGGGATCAGGCCGTCAAAGAACGGGTGCAGGGTTCGCGAGAAGTGTGGTTCCTCCTGCAGGGGAAGCGTAAGGCTTATCGCGATCGGGCTCTCTTCCGTGAGGTATCCGGGGTTGTACGAAAAGCGGTACCCGTCTTCATCCTCGGACAGAACTCCTGCGGGGCGGTCGAAGATGGAAATTGCGGCTCTCCTTTTCAAGAATTGTTATCCTTCCTGACCGGCCCCATCTCGCAGCCGAACATGTCCAGAACCAGGTTTACCTTGTCCAGTCGAAGAGCAGGTTTCCCGTTCTCAAGCTCCCTGAGGAAACGCAGGCCCACACCAGCCCTGTCCGCCAGTTCGGCCTGGGTTATGCCGAGCGCCTTCCTTTTTTTCTTAACGAACTCCGAAAGTTTTTCCAGCATGATTACACCCCTTAGGGTACGTTTTTACAATCTTCAGGTATATTACACCCTAAAGGGTATATTATCAATAATTATGCGTGGTTTTATACCCTTCAGGGGCTTAAGGGGTTTGATTTTACTTCCGTCTATGATCCGAGGCCTTCCTGTCACCTAGTTCGCCGGTTGCTGTTTTCCGGCAAGGTTTACGCCTTTCGGGTCACGGCCCCTGCAAGGAACACCGCTCCCGCCAGGACCGAAAAGGCGGCTCCGGCAAGAAAGGCGGAGGGAGCGCCGAATGTCTGCCAGAGATAACCGAAGAGGATGTTGGCGGGCAGTGCCCCTACCGATACGGCAAAGTGATGTATCCCGTAGGCCAGCGGGCGCATCTCCGGTTTGACGAAATCCGACACCAGGGCCCTGCCCAGGCTCTCCGCGACTCCGTAATAGATGCCGTAAAGTCCCATGAGCATCCAGACCGCCGCACCCGCCAGATCAAGGGCAAAACCTGCGTAGACCACCGCGTATAACGCAAAGCCCGCGAGATAGAGCCTGGGCCTTCCGACCCTGTCGGCCAGAAGTCCGATGGGATAGGCGGCCAGGACATAGGTAACATTGAAGAGCATCCATACCAGGGGAACCTGAGTTTCCGTCAGGCCGAGTTCGCGGGTGCGCATAAGCAGCAAGAGATCGCTTGAATTGGCTATGGTGAAGAGTACCGTCGAGAAAAGGAAGAAGCGGAAGTTCCTGTTGCCGCTGACCACGCCTCGCCACGCCGGGAAAGGCACCCTGTCCCGCGGCTCGGTCAGGCTGTCGCGTCTGACGAAAGAGGCGGCGATCACGCACAGCGCTCCGGGGATGAGGGTCCAAAGAAAGACCTGCCGCACATCGCCGAAATGTCCCATGAGCAGAAAGGCCAGAAGCGGTCCCACTACCGCGCCGGTGGTGTCCAGTGCCCGGTGGAGCGAGAACGCACGCCCCAGCATCCCGGGAGGCACGGAACCGGCGATGATCGCGTCCCTAGGGGCGCTTCTCATCCCCTTGCCCACCCGGTCGGCGATCCGCAGGCCCAACACGGCCCAGAACGAGCCTGCCAGCGCGTGAAGAGGCTTTGCAACAGAGGAGACCGCATAACCGGCCAGCATGAAACGTCTCGAACGGCCAAACCTCTGGGCAAGAGCACCTCCGATGCCCTTCGTGAACCCCTCCACCGTTTTCGAGGCACCATCGATGAGGCCGA
>NZ_JAUSCH010000107.1 GCF_030651595.1 Candidatus Oleimmundimicrobium sp.
TAAAACGAAGCAATTTAAAAAAGTTTTTATCCAAAGGATAATTGTACACTGGACAAAAATGATTGATTGGTTCGTTTTCTTATTCGCCTAAGATTTTATTTTTTATGGGTGGGCAACAGATCTGGATTGCCCGCCTGCCGGCAGGCACGGCGCCGCAGATGTTTGAATCTTCTTCGATTAACGGTGTGCTCATATGCCTGCCCGCCGGAGCATTGTCGGAGGAGGGTCGCTGTTTACCCGACCCACAGGGGTTAAAAAAACTAATAAAAAGCTTTTATTTTTGATTTTTCTGAGGGCTAACAGCTGGAGGCTGAGAGCTGTTTTAATAATATGGCATTTAATTTGCTGGTTTTAGATAAAATTAAAATTTAAATAAAACCCAGGGCCCGCAGCGGGCGGGATGTCGTACCCGCTGGTAAGTAGGAAAACCACCGGACCTGTAGCAAGTGGTGGTTTACTGAATAAATGGAGCTGGTTATTTGATTTTAATATTGGTTTCTTTCAGCACATTTCTTTTTGATCAACTTACAAAGCTATATATAAGACAAAATTTTTCAGTAGGAGAAAGTGCGCCGGTTATAGATAATATTTTTCACATAACTTATGTTCAAAACAACGGAGCTGCATTTGGCTTGATACCAAATCAGCAAACGGTATTATTTTTTATTACATTTTTTGTCATTCTAATTATTGCAGTTTTTTCCATTATTAGCCGGCCAAAAGAAATTTCAATGCAGTTAGCGCTAGGATTAATATTGGGCGGAGCTGTTGGTAATTTACTGGACCGTTTACTTATTGGGACCATCACTGATTTTCTGGATTTTCGCATTTGGCCGGTATTTAATGTTGCCGACTCAGCAATTGTAATTGGAACCATAATTTTATTGTGGACCATAAAAATTGGTGTTAAGTTTAAAAAAACTTAGAGAGTAAGAAGAGAGAGTATACAGGGCAAGCATTAAGCACTAAGGGGTAAGGTGATTACTTGCATCCTATTTTATTTAAAATTTGGCCAATAACGGTTTACTCTTATGGATTTGCTCTAGCTGGAGCATTTATTATAGGGTTTTTTTTATTGACAGCGGAGCTGGAACGTAAAAAAATTGAGACGGGTTTTGCTTATGACTTAGTTTTAGCTGCGATAATTGGTGGGGTTATAGGGGCAAGATTTTTTTATGTTCTGGCACATTTAGATTATTTTTCAAAATATCCTTTGCAGATTTTTTTCATTCAAGAAGGATTAGTTTTTTATGGAGGATTAGCCGGAGGAACTCTTGCTGTCCTTTCGGTTGTTTATCGCAAAAAGCTCCCAGTATCTAAAATAGCAGACGCAGTTGCTCCATGCTTGGCGATTGGAACAGCAATTGGTCGCATCGGTTGTTTCTTAAATGGATGTTGCTATGGAAAGCCCACTAATATATTTTGGGCAGTTAAGTTTCCGGGTGTCCCACTTACTCGCCACCCAACTCAAATTTATGATCTTATCTATAATTTAATAATTTTTTGTATTATTTGGAGTTTACGAAAGAAGATTAACAAAGATGGAATGATTTTCTGGTTTTATTTATTCTTTTATTCAATAGGGCGTTTTTCAGTTGAATTTTTCAGAGTTTCAGCTTTAGTATTATGGGGCCTTACTATGGCCCAAATAATTAGCATAGGTTTATTCTTAGTTTCTCTGATGATTTTATTAAAAAAATATTCATTATTAAATTTTTATTAGCAGGCTCTAAAAAGAAGGCACGGTGTGTTTTAAGGTGGCGGAAACTAAGAGACTTAATTTAAAAGTTGGGGATGAAGGTAAGGGCCAAAGGTTAGACTCATTTTTAGTAAACTTGAAAGAAATTCCCTCAAGATCTTTTGCGCAACACTTAATACAAAAAGGTTTTGTTAGGGTTGACGACAAACGAGTTTCAAAAAATCATCGTTTAAAAAAAGGGGAAGTCATATTCCTTGAAATTCCTCCCCCGGAATTATCCTCATTAACCCCAGAAGAAATTTTGTTGAATATAATTTACGAAGATAATGATATAATTGTGCTTTCGAAACCGGCAGGAATAGTTGTCCATCCTGCGTATGGGCATCCAAGCGGAACAATAGTTAATGCGTTATTAGCTCACACAAAGGATTTATCGGGAATTGGAGGCAATGTAAGGCCCGGGATTATTCATAGGTTGGATAAGGATACTTCAGGATTGATGATTGTCGCAAAAAACGATGAGGCGCATCGGATTCTGTCAAGTGAACTAAAGGATAGAAAGATAAAACGTTTTTATTTAGCCTTAGTTCACGGGGTTGTTGAAGTCGATTCTGGAACAATTGATGCTCCTATTGGCAGAAGCTTGAAAAATAGAAAGAAGATGGCTGTTACAGAAATAGCTGCTCGAAACGCGATAACTACGTTCAAGGTAAAGCAAAGATTTAGCCAGTATACACTTCTTGAAGCCAAGCTGGAGACAGGTCGAACTCATCAAATTCGGGTTCATATGAAATATATAAATCACTCTGTTGTGGGCGATTTTACTTATGGTTATAGAAAAAATGAGAGAAATTTAGGTCTTAATCGCCAATTTCTTCATGCTTATAAACTCGAATTTATTCATCCAAAAACCGGGAAGAAGATTTTTTTGGAAGATAATCTACCCGAAGAACTTGAGACCGTTTTGCGTCATCTTCAGGAGCATAAAGCGTAGATTACCTGTTTTGACATTTCTGACTTGAATCCGACTGGTTTTCTAATTTATTTTCTTTAAATACAAATTGTGGGAAACACTTTTTATTTCTTTAGTGGTTTCTATGAGCTCTTTGATTTTTTCGTTGAGCCGATCACTTTTCAGTAAATCATCTAAGCGCTTAGAATCAATTTTTAAAATTTTTTCCCAAAGTCCCAATGGCTCCATAATTTCTTTAAGTTTATTGGCATCATAATCATAAACCAATCTTTCAGATCTGGTAATTTCGTTTGTTTCGGAATAAATTTTATTGCAGTTGTTTTCGTCAAAATATTGGTTTATGAGAAATTGCAGTTCTCCTAGGCGTTCTTTTAACAATTTTTCTTTCTGTCTTAACATAGCGTATTCATCAATTACTTTTTTGGCCTCAATTGCTTCATTAGTATTTTTAAATTTATATTTGAATATGGGACAGTAAATTTGGAAATCACACCAGGGGCATAAAGCGTTCTCAGTTGGTTTGAAGTTGCCTTTGTTTATATTTTCAGCCACTTTTAAGATTAGATTCTTTATTTTTTGTATATCTTCGGGTTTTCTGATAGTGCTTATCTTCATGTTTGGCACTACAAAATATAATGTAAGTTTCTCAGGTTCAATTTGCCAAGTTTCTTTAACTGCAAAATAATACATGGATAGCTGCAAGTCGTTGTTGACGTTGGATTGAGAGGGAAGTTTCTTTCCCGTTTTATAGTCAACGATTTCAAGTTTCCCATCGGGAGTTCTTTCAACTTTATCAATTACTCCGGAAAGAAGACAAGTTTCGCCCGATGACAATTTTTCGTCGAGTTTAATTTGAAACCTATACTCGATGGCAACGGGTAAAGAGAAGGAATCTATATTGGAACGGTAAAAGTTTGTTAGGATGTGCTCAGCATGTTCTTTATAAGCACTCTCTTCCGACTTGTTTAAATATCCCCTTGACAACCAATTTTTATGCATGAAAGACAGAAGTTCTTCAAGAGAGGGTGGATTTGGTGTTGGAACGTTATAAAAATAATATAAAGCTTTATGAATAGTGCTTCCAAAGCTTAAGGCCGGACTTTTTTTACGAGGCAGCTTATCTAAATAAGCAAATTTATAAGAAAGCGGGCAATTTTGATATGTTGAGATTGACGAATAACTTAGTATCATTTTATCCCTTCATGTTTTATAAAAGAATAATAGGAACAAACGTTCGATGTCAAGTATTTTTTCTAATTTATTGATATAAAAATTCTTAATTATGTTCAAAGCCATTATGATTGTTGCCTCAGGTTGCCCAGTTATGTTAAACTGTTCACGCTTAATAACACACGTTGGTGGACCTTTTTTAAGGTTCCCTTTATGGGTTTAAAGGAGGGTGGAAGCCAACGGAGGTTTAAACCGAATAAGAGAGGAGGTGAGAGTGTGGCAATAGTTTCAATGAAAAATCTGCTTGAAGCGGGAGTTCATTTTGGGCACCAGACTCGTCGTTGGAATCCAAAAATGAAGCCATACATCTTCACCGAAAGAAATGATATTTATATCATAGATCTTCAGAAGACACTGGCCTTAATTGAATCAGCTTATGCTTTTGTGAGAGAAACCGTTGCTAATGGCGGGTCGGTTATGTTTGTTGCTACAAAAAAACAAGCTCATGATGCAATTGAGCAAGAAGCCGTCAGATGTGAAATGCCTTATGTTAATTGTCGTTGGTTAGGTGGAATGTTAACTAACTTTGAGACAATTAAAAAACGCATCGATCACTTAAAAGAGCTTGAGGAGATGCAGGAAAGTGGATTGATGGAGAAGCTTCCCAAAAAGGAAGCTTCTAAGCTTTTGGCTAAAAAAGAAAAACTTGCTAAAAATCTCACTGGAATAAGAAATATGAATAAATTACCGGACATAATGTTTGTAATCGACACAAAGAAGGAACAAATAGCAGTCAACGAGGCAAGAAGACTCGAGATTCCTATTGTTGGCGTGGTAGACACTAATGCAGATCCTGACGAAGTGGATTACATTATTCCTGCTAATGATGACGCGATTAGAGCTGTTACTCTGCTTAGTAAAATTATTGCAGATGCTTGTTTAGAGGGCGTTAGCAGAAGAGTACCTGTTGAGGAAGAACAAGAAAAACTCGATTTAGTCGAGGGATAAACCACAGCGAGCCCTAGCGGCTCGCTGTCTTAAAATTACTTAAATTGGAGGTTATCAACAGATGACAGTAACTGCTTCCCAAGTCAAAGAGCTTAGGGAAACCACGGGGGCAGGCATGATGGATTGTAAAGCAGCATTAACTGAAGCAAAAGGTGACATGGAAAAAGCGGTTGATATTTTGCGCAAAAGAGGGTCTGCTACTTTACAAAAGAAAGCCGGAAGAGTTGCTAATGAAGGAATAATTGATGCCTATATACACGCTGGCGGAAAACTTGGTGTTATTTTAGAGGTTAATTGCGAAACTGATTTTGTGGCACGGAATAAAGATTTTAAGAACTTTGTCCATGACTTAGCCATGCATATCGCTGCCGCTAACCCACTTTGGATTTCACGAGATGAGATTTCTCCGGAAGTAATTACGAAAGAACGGGACATTTACAAAGAACAAGCTCTTAATGAAGGAAAACCAGAAAAGGTTATAGATAAAATAGTTGAAGGTAAACTTGAAAAATTTTATGAAAGAACATGTCTTTTAGACCAACCCTTTGTTAAAAACCAGGAGATAACTATCAAAAATTATCTTGGTGAGTTAGTGGGAAAAATTGGAGAAAATATAGTTATTAGACGTTTTGATAGATATTTATTGGGAGAAGAAGAATAATTTTAATTTAGATTTTAATATCAATAAGTTCACTTAAAAATATTTTTTCGCGATGATAAATAAAATATTTACGAAAGGGATTTATGTGAAAAAACCTGCGTATAAAAGGGTTCTTTTAAAACTTAGCGGAGAAGCTCTTACTAATAAACTTGGGTATGGAATGGACCCCGAAATAATGTTATCGATAGCGAAACAAATCAAAGAAATTAATGATCTTGGAGTTGAAGTAGCAGTTGTTGTTGGCGGAGGTAATATTTTTAGGGGGATAGCTGCGAGTGCTCGGGGGATGGACAGGGCAACGGCTGATTTTATAGGAATGCTTGCTACGGTGATGAACTCATTGGCTCTCCAGGACGCCTTAGAGAATCAACAAGCAATAACTCGTGTTCAAACTGCTATTTGGATGCAAGAGATAGCAGAACCGTATATAAGGCGTCGGGCTATTAGACATCTTGAGAAGGGGCGTGTTGTCATATTCGCAGCTGGGACAGGCAACCCTTATTTTAGTACGGATACTGCTGCCGCATTGAGAGCCTTAGAAATAGGCGCGGAAGCAATATTAAAAGCAACCAAAGTTGGTGGAGTTTATGATTCGGACCCAATTAAAAACCCAAATGCTAAGTTGTTTTCAGAACTTAAGTACATTGATGTTCTAAATATGGGGTTAAAGGTGATGGATACAACGGCAATTTCTTTGTGTATGGATAACAATCTTCCAATAATTGTTTTTAACTTAACCGAGCAAGGCAATATTAAAAAAGTGTTGTTTGGGGAAAAAATTGGAACCATTGTTAGAGGGGGAAATAATGATGGCTAAAGAGCTTCTCAAACGTGCCGAAGATAGAATGAAGATGGCGGTTCAGGCTCTAAGGGGAGAATTTGGGACAGTCAGAACCGGACGTGCTTCAGTTTCTATTTTAGATAAGGTCAATGTTGATTATTTTGGGACCGCAACACCCATTAATCAGCTTGCGAGCATATCGGCTCCCGAGCCACGTTTACTTACTATTCAACCCTGGGACAAATCAATTATTAATGATATTGAAAAAGCAATAACAAAGTCTAATCTTGGTTTTAATCCTTCTAACGATGGAACATTAATTAGGATTCCAATGCCGTCTCTAACCGAAGAGAGAAGAAAAGAATTAGTTAAGGTGGTAAAAGGAATGGCAGAGGAAAGTAGAGTTTCTGTTAGAAATATAAGGCGTGATACAAATGAACACATTAAGTCTATGGAAAAAGATGGAGATATATCGGAAGATGATTTTAGAAGGGTACAATCAGAAGTTCAAAAGCTTACAGATAGATATATAGCTGAAATTGATAAAATGTTAAAGCATAAAGAAGACGAGATAATGGAAGTTTAATTTTTAAAAGAAAGGTAATTATAAACGTGGTTAATGTTTTTAAAAGATTGACCAAAAGTCTTCGTTTAATATCTTTAAAGAAAAGCGAAGACTTTTTTTTAAAGCAGATAAATGATGAAAAAATACCGGTTCATGTCGCTATTATTATGGATGGGAATGGTCGTTGGGCCAAGGCAAGAAGACTTCCTCGTATAGCAGGGCACAGGGCTGGGACCAAGGTGGTTCATCAAATTGTGGAAGTCGCTGCCGAACTTGATGTTAAGTATCTAACTCTGTATGCATTCTCGGTTGAAAATTGGCAAAGGCCCAAAAGTGAAGTATCGGCTCTTATGGGGCTTTTTGATAAAATGTTAGCCAAGGAGATAAAAGAACTTCATGAGAGCAACGTTAAATTTATTGCCATTGGCCGGCTAAATGAATTGTCTCAGAGATTACAAAAAACTATTGAAAAAGCAATGCGTCTTACAGAAAAAAATACGGGATTAATATTAAATATTGCCATTAATTATAGCGGTCGGGTTGAAATAATTGACTGTGTAAAACAAATCGCCAAAAAAGTCGATAGAAAAGAGCTGGAACCAGATAAAATCAACGAAGAGACGATAATAAATAATCTTTACGTACCGGGGGCTCCGGACCCCGAACTTTTAATAAGAACCGGTGGAGAGAGAAGAGTAAGCAATTTTTTATTGTGGCAGATAGCATATTCGGAATTTTGGATAACTCCTGTATTGTGGCCTGATTTTAAGAAAATCAATTTTCTTAAAGCGATATACGAATTTCAGTTGCGGGAAAGACGTTTCGGAGGACTACAATAATATAACTTGTTTATTTAGGGGGGGCGGAATGCTTAGAGAGAGAATTATTACAGCTGTTGTAGGTATCCCCATATTGTTATGTTTTTTGTTTTTGGGGAAGTATTCATTTCTCTTTCTGGTAACATTGATTGTGGTTTTGG